>JBGTJY010000847.1:0-4530 GCA_041744855.1 Candidatus Hydrogenedentales bacterium | reverse complement strand
CGTCGGTGGGGGAGGGTTCGCGCGCGCTCAAATTCGCATCGTTCAATGGAGGTTTAACCGCGCCAGTTAGCAGCGGATCGCCGCGTCAAACTTGAATAAACAAAAGATAACGTGTTCCAATTATGCCAAATCTCCCGCCGCCGCGAGCAATACCCCCGAACACGCATTCGCGGCGCAACTGTGGTTTTTCATTTGGGCACTGCATGAGCGAACAGACGTTCACCAAACGCGTCGTCATCACGACCGATCTCGAAGAAGGCGACATCCGGCCCCCCGGCCTCATGTCGGAGTTGAAACGTCTATCGATTCACGATGCCGCGGAATATTTTTCCGATCGCTCGAAGCTCGTCGAAGTCGCTTGCCCCGCCTGCGCCAGCCCACAGTCGACGGCCGCGTTCAGCCACTACGATTTCCTCTATCGCGAATGCGAGGCCTGCGCGAGCCTCTTCGTATCGCCCAGGCCCTCGGCCGAAAATCTCACCAAATACTACGCCACGTCGAGCGCAAGCCGGTTCCGCGTGCAACATTTCTCCCGCGATACCGCCCAGGCGCGGCGGTTCCACCTCCTGCGTTCGCACGCCGATTGGATGGGACAACTCATCGACGAAATCGGCAACACCGGCACACACTCCTACGCCGACTTCGAAACCTACTCGCCGCGCATTTTCGACGAGGTCTACCGGCTCGAACTGTTTGACTCGCTGTTCACCATCAATCCGCTTTCCAGCATCGAAGGCGAAACCGACGCGCCCGTGCAACGCGCGAGTGCCGGCCAAACGGAAACGTTCAGTGCGATCAGCGCATTCGAAAAAATCGAGCATCAATTCTCCCCTAACGATTTCCTGCGCCGCATCCGCGCCCTGCTCGCGCCCGGCGGACTCTTCTTCTTCACCACGCGCACCATCGACGGATTCGATCTGCAAGTGCTCTGGGACAAAGCGCCGTACATCTTCGTCCCCGAACACATGAATCTTCTCTCGATCGACGGCATCCGCGATCTGTTGCAACGCAGCGGATTCGAAATGGTCGAGCTCAGCACGCCGGGACAACTCGATCTGCAACTGGTCGAGCACGCGAGCCGCGAAGACCCGTCGATCCAATTGCCGCGCACGGTCCGTTATCTCCTCGACAAGCGCGACAAACTCGCGCATCGCGACTTCCAAGCATTTTTGCAAAAACACCGCCTCAGCTCGCACGTGCGTGTAGCCGCGCGCAAAGCGGAAGCGTCGGAGTAAGGCGCCAAATGTACCAACTGGCGGAAATGTTTCAATCGGCCAACGGCGACAAGGCGGACTACGCCGAGGCCTACGTCAAACGCCTCAGCACGGTCCTTCAGAACTTGGACATGCGCGCCGTCGCGGAAATCATAGACGCGATCGATCACGCCAGCCGCGAAAAGCGGTTCATCTATTTCATCGCCAATGGCGGCAGCGCGGCCGTCGCGTCGCATTGGGTGAACGACCTCGTCGCAGGCGGTTTCAAGGAAGGCACCGTCCCCTTCCGCGCGTTGTGCCTGGCCGACAACGTCGAATCCGTCACAGCCATCGCCAACGACAGCGGATTCGACAACATTTTTCTCAATCAACTCAAAGTGAACCTAAACCCAGGCGACGTCGTCTTCGCGATGTCCGTCAGCGGCAACAGCGAGAACATCATCCGCGCGGTCGACTACGCGAACGACCACGGCGCGAAGACGATCGGCATTTCTGGATTCGACGGCGGCCGCCTGAAAGGCCGTTGCACGATCAATCTCCACATCCCCACGACCAAAGACGAATACGGCCCCGTCGAAGATACCTTCGGCATCCTCGATCATATCGTCACCGGCTATCTCACGATGTCGCGCGGCAAATCGCTTCATCACTGAATAAAATTCGTCATTGCGAGGCCGCGCGCCTTCAGGGCCATACGAGCCAAACCAAGCGCGCGGCCGTGGCAATCTTGGGTCCAACAAAGCCCGTCATTGCGAGGTTGCGCGCCTTTAAGCATGGCGCGCAGCCGTGGCAATCTCGGGCTGGAATCGAGTACACGGAGTTGGCAGTGCAAGACTCGACAATACGTGTCGGCTTCATCGGCCTCGGCAAAATGGGCCGCATACGTGCGCGCGCCCTGCAGCCGCATTCTGACGTCGAGCTCGTCGCTGGCTACGATCCGGACCCCGCGACATTCACCGCGGAATACCCGCAAGTCGCACTCGCGGATTCCCCCGAGGCCGTCATCGCCGCCGACATCGATGCCGTCTTCGTCGCGACGCCCAACAAATACACGCCGACCGCAATCATCGCGGCGCTCGATGCGGGCAAGCATGTCTTCTCCGAGAAACCCCCGGGCCGCACGCTGCAAGACATCCACGCGATCGTAGACGCGGAAAAGCGCAACCCCGGTCTCAAGCTCAAATTCGGCTTCAATCACCGCTACCACGCGGGCGTGCAAGAGGCGAAACGCATCATCGACAGCGGTCGCCTCGGCCACATTTTGTGGGTGCGCGCGATCTATGGAAAATCCGGTGGCGTCAACTTCGAGCACGAATGGCGCAGCAACAAAGACCTCGTCGGCAGCGGCATCCTGCTCGATCAGGGCATCCACATGCTCGATTTGCTGCGCCTCTTCTGCGGCGATTTCGTCGAAGTCAAAAGCATGGTCACGACGGCCTACTGGCCGATCGAAGTCGAAGACAACGCGTTCGCTCTCCTGCGCGACGCCCGCGGCCGCATCGCGATGGTGCACAGTTCCAGCACGCAGTGGAACCACAAATTCCGCCTCGAAATTTACCTGAGCGAAGGCTACCTCTCCATCAACGGCATTCTCTCCTCGACCCGCAGCTACGGCGACGAAACGGTCACCATCGCCCGCAAACGTTTCGACAGCGGCTACGCCCAGGGTAAGCCCGCGGAAGAAACGATCTACTTCGACAAAGACCCTTCCTGGGAATTGGAAGTCGAAGGATTCCTGGAAAACATCCGCGAAGATTCACCCGTCGTTTCGGGCAACAGCGAGCAGGCCCTGAAGGCGATGGAGCTCGTCTACGAAATCTATAGCAACGACGAACACTTCCTAAATTCCCCTTCCGCGCCTCCGTCGATCTCGAAGTCTTGCAGCGACACCAAGTCCTGCAGCGAACCAAAGTCTCGTTCGGAGGCCTGAGAGTCGATGTCGCTCCGAGTCGCAATCGGTCCGTCCTCGTTCGCGCAGGAAGACACCGAACCCCGCCGCATGCTCGAATCCAGCGGCTGCGAACTCAAAGAGAATCCATTCGGACGCAGACTCAATGAAGCCGAAATCATCGAGCACCTCCGTGGCGTCGACGGACTCATCGCCGGCCTCGAACCGCTCAACCGCAAAGTAATCGCGTCCGCCGTGCCAGGCCTCAAAGCGATCGCGCGCGTCGGCATCGGCGTCACCAATGTCGATTTCGACGCCGCGGCCGAGTTCGGCGTCCGCGTATCGAGCACGCCCGATGGCCCCGTGAATGCCGTCGCCGAATTGACCGTCGCCTCGCTGTTGACGATCGCCCGCGAGATTATCCCCGCCAACGACGCGCTTCATCGCGGCGAATGGAAAAAGAGCATCGGCTTCGGTCTATCCGGCGCGCGCGTGCTCATCGTAGGCTACGGGCGCATCGGCGCGAGAGTGGGGGAGTTGCTCCGCGCGTTCGGCGCGGAAATCCTCCTATTCGATCCTTGGCTCGACGCGAAGAAACTTCTGCACGGCGAAAAACTCGTCTCGCTCGAAGACGGCCTCGCCAACGCCGACGTCATCTCGCTCCACGCCAGCGGCGACGCATGCATCCTCGGCCCGAGCGAATTCCAGCGCATGCGCCCCGGCGTCGTGCTCCTCAATTCAGCCCGAGGCGAACTCGTCGACGAACAAGCCCTCGTCAACGCGCTGACCGACGGCACCGTGAAATCCGCGTGGTTTGACGCGTTTTGGCAAGAGCCGTACACCGGTCCGCTGCAAAAGTTTCCGCAGATGCTCATGACGCCGCACGTCGGCACCTACACGATCCAATGCCGCCGCGAAATGGAAACCACGGCCGTCCGCAATCTACTCCGGGACCTCGGCCTCGCGTGAACGACCTCGCGTCAGAGTTGACGCGCGCAACCCAAGCCGCGCGTACAGCGGGCGTATTTCTTCGCCGCGCAGTCATGGAGACAAGCCAAGTCCTCAGCCAGGAAGGCCGCGATCTCAAACTCGCGGCGGACCGCGAAGCCGAGCGCCAAATTCTCGATCACTTGAAACCCTCCGGATACGCCGCGCTGGCCGAAGAATCCGGCATGCACGGGGCGGCGGTCTCCGGCAAGCCCTATTGGGTCATCGATCCGCTGGACGGTACGATCAATTTCAGCCGTGGCATTCCCATGTGTTGCGTATCCATCGCGCTCTGTCTCAGTGACGACCCCGTCGTCGGCGTTGTCTACGATTTCCTGCGCGACGAATTGTACGACGGCGTGGTCGGCAAGGGCGCCAACATCAACGGCGCGCCGATCGCGGTCTCCCGCGATCACGACGCATCGCGAGCGATTCTCGGCA
>JBGTJY010000846.1:0-2202 GCA_041744855.1 Candidatus Hydrogenedentales bacterium | reverse complement strand
CGGATCGCGGCTGCGGGTCATTGCGGCGTTAACGGGAATCGTGATAGTTGTCGTGGCGGCGATTGCCTACGTTGCGTTTCGTGCGAATGACGGGGATTCGACGCCGGTTGCGAGCACGCCTCCAGAGGAACACGCGACTCCGTCAACTCGTGATGCCGAGACTGCGGAACTTTCGGTCACCCTTGTGCATACCGCGATGGCTACGGAGTTCGCCATTACCGTGTATGCGAGGCCTGGGGATACGGATACCGCCGAGGTCGAGCGTATCGCGCAGCTTGCGTTCGAGGCCGTGGATGACATCGAGTCCCGGATTAGCGAATGGATTCCGGATAGCCAAATCTCTCGGGTTAATAATCACGCCGCGGAAGAGCCGGTCCCCGTTGCGGCGGACGTGATTGCGTTGCTCGATGAATGCCGACGGCTATTTAAGGAGACCGATGGCGCATTCGACCCGACCGTCGGGCCGTTGTCGCGGTTGTACGGCTTCTATGACGGCCAGGGCCGGCTGCCGTCGGATGCCGAGATTCAAGACGCGCTCGACGTGGTGGGGTTCGAGATGGTTGAGTTCGACCGGAAAAAACAAACGGTTCGGTTTGCGAAACAAGGGGTCAAGCTCGATTTCGGCGGGATTGGCAAAGGCTTTGCCGTGGACCGCGCGGCGCAAATCCTGCGGCAACATGGCGTTAAGGCGGCCTTGTTGCACGGGGGGACGAGTTCCGTTGTGGCGATTGGCGCCCCGCCGGGGCGGAAAGGTTGGACAGTCGACATCCGTCATCCGTATAATCCTGAGGATGTTGTCGACGGCGTGGAAATACGCGATGCATCCGTTTCCACGTCAGGGTGTTACGGCGATTTGCCGGTAGTGGATGGCCGAAAAATCTGCAATATTTTCGATCCGCGGACGGGCCATTCGCTCGAAGGGGCTACGATGCCTTTTCTGAGCGTCTCGGTGATCGCGCCGACGGCAACAGAGACCGATGGGCTCGACACCGCGTTCATGGTGATGGGCAAGCGGGCCGTGAGCGAATATTGCGCCAGGCACGAAGGCATTTCGGCAGTCGTGGTTCATCCCGCGGCCGACGGGTCCATGGAACCCGTTGTCGAAAAGATCGATTAACCTTACGAGGGTACACAGCATGGAACGACGCGATTTCTTGAAGACCGCAGGCGCCACGGCAGGCGTCGCGATTGCCGCGGGCTACTCGCCGTTCTCGTACGCGAAAAACGAGAAGGTCCGCGTGGCCAGTATCGGCGTGGGCGGGCAGGGCAGTTTCCACGTCCGCGACGGTCTTGCCGGCGCGAAGGACATCGAACTGCTGGCGGTCTGCGACGTGTATAAGCCGCACCTCGACAGCGCATGGCAACAGGCGGGCGGCGAGAATCGCGAAGTCAAGAAATACATGGACTACCGCAAGATGCTCGACGAGATGGAGCTGGACGCGGTGGTCATCACGACGCCGCTGCACACGCACCATCAGATCGCGATGGATTGCCTCGATGCAGGCAAGTACGTCTTCTGCGAAAAAACGCTCGCGTACGAAATCGAGCATTGCCGCGACATCGTGCAGAAGTGCCACGACACCGGGAAATTCTGCCAGGTCGGCCATCAGCGCCGGTACAACCCGAAGTACAACAAGGCGCTATGGCTCACGCGCGAGCCGGGCTTGTTGGGCCGCATCAATCACCTGACGGCGCAATGGCACCGCAACAACGACTGGCGCCGGCCCGTGGATAAGAACTACGTGCTCTCGCCCGAAGAAAAGGCGTGGATACCCGATCTCGAGAAGCACATCAATTGGCGCTTGTACGAGGAATCGTCGGGTGGATTGGTGACGGAACTCGCGACGCATCAGGTCGACATTTTCCAGTGGTTCGTCGGTGCGCCCGCGACGCGCGTGTATGGTTTCGGCGGGATCGACTACTGGCGTGACGGACGCGAAGTCGAGGACAATATCACGCTCGTCTACGAGTACGAAGTGAAGCCGGGCGACGCGGGATTCACCGCGCTGCAGGCGCGCACCGACCAGCAGCAGGCGACGCGGCTCAACCGGCCGTACACCGTGCGCGCGACCTACAGCAGCATCACCGCAAACGGCAAGCGCGGCGCATCGGAACTCATCCAGGGCGATCAGGCTGCCGTTGAATTGACCGAGACGGACTGCTTCATGTTCGGCGAGCCGCAAATCCGCATGGAAAAAGAAG
>JBGTJY010000845.1:0-19676 GCA_041744855.1 Candidatus Hydrogenedentales bacterium | reverse complement strand
GCGATGCCGTCGCGCTCGAGCACGAGGGGATTGCGCCCCTCCGCCGCCGAGCCCGTGCCGAGCAGCTCGGCGAATATCTGGGCGCCGCGCGCAATCGCGCGATCGCGGCGCTCGAGTACAAACACGACCGCGCCTTCGCTGAGCACGAGGGCGTCCGTCGAGTCGTCAAAGGGCCGCATGGCGCCTTCGGGATCGTCGTTGGATTCGCTGAGGATTCCGAGCGCGCAAGTGGCCGCGAAGGTCATGCCGTTGACCGGGGCTTCCGTTGCGCCGACGATGGCGGCATCGACGCGGCCGGAACGGATTTGCTGTCGACCCCACGCGAGGATGTCGAGACCCGTCGCGCAACCGCTGCCGATCGTGATTGCCGGGCCCCGTCCGCCGTACCGTGCGCTGATCGCGGCCGTCGCGGAGTGACCGGAAGTCGCCGACGAGGCCATGCGGTCGACGCCGGTCCAACCTTTGTCCGCATACACCTTGCGATAGTCGTCGTAGGATTCGTCGAGCGAGCCGACGCTTGTGCCGATGCCGATCGCGATGCGATCGCCTTCGTAACCTGCCTTGGCGAATTCGGCGTCCTGGTCGGCGAGTGCCGCGGCGGACATCGCGAGGTGGACGGGGCGATGCCAGCGCTTCACGTCGGCTATTTTGATGAAATCGTTCGGGTCGAAGTTGGAGACTTCGCCGGCGATGCGACACGGCAAATCGGAAGCGTCGAAGCGGGTGACGGGACCGATGCCCGATCGCCCGGCCGAAAGCGAATCCCAGAAGGCGCGACGACCGATGCCATTACACGCCAATACCCCCATGCCCGTGATGACGACCGGTTCGAGGGCGCTCAGCATAGGCCAGGCTCAATTCCCTATCGCTTGACGGCTTGGTGCGGCTTTCTCGATCCGTTCCGCTGTGGCGTTCTGCGCCGCGAACTCGCGCGCGATGCCGCCATTGATCCGTTCGACGGCCGCGCCCAGACCTTCGGCGTCCGTCGATTCGAATTGACGCGAAAGCTCGGAAGCGAATGCCGCCTCGTTGCCGGCATGACCCGCGAGGTGCGCGAGCAGCGCGGTCTCGGCGTCAACGCTTCTGAGTACGCGCGCGCGGTGAAGACTCCGATTAAACCCATCGCGATCGAATGGCGCGAACCGGGTGGCCGGGCGATGTCCATGATCCGAGACGGTGACAGCGTGCGGCTGGGAGCGGTGAATCAATCGCTCGGTCTCTGCTTGTGTGTGGAAGTCCTCGGCGGCGTGAGGGAAAGTCAACCGGGCCTCGGTGAAGATCCCGCGAAACCGGGCCGCGCGAAGGACCTCTTCGGTGCGGCTAACGGTCCACGCAGCGCCATGGAAACGGTCGACAAGTTGCTGACTGCCCGATCCGATTTCGACCGCGATCGCGCGGCAACCGAGATCGGCCAGATCAGATAATCCTCTGGATGAAACAGATGCAACAGTCGTGTGCATGCTATGTTCCAACATCAGCCCATTGGCGTGAAACGCAACAGCCAGTCGTTCACAAACGAGACTCTGTTCTGAACGGGACGCACGATCCCCGTGTTCGCAACGCACGTGGAACGCGCCCGGACCTGCAGCCCTAAGCGTCCGTTTCGCTTCTCGAACGAGACGCGCGATGGCGCCGGTGGGTGCCTTTGCGCTCTCGTTACGCACACTATTGTCATCAATTACCCGCTCCATTGCAAGATCAAAAACGTGCAACATGGTGGCGTTATGCAGATTCGGATAAATTCCGGCGTCATACCGAGGTAATTCGGTCCACGCGGTGGCTCCGATTCGGCCTCGAGCGGCCTCGAATCCAAGGGCCTCGCCGCAGGTCATGCGGTCGAGACAATCCGCGATCTCAAACGGGTTCGCACCGGTGAACCAAGAATCGATTGCGCCACCGCGACGCGAGGTGTCGTTCGGGCTTCGGTCCCACGCAAGAAGTCGCACCCGATCGCATTTCGCCCGAATTTGAGAGGCGATTTCAGATATCTCGCGTGCTTGGGTGGTTTCCGAGCCTGCCAGGACGACGAAGTCGAGGCCGGGTTCGCGAAGTAGGGCTTTCGAGATTTCATGGTTGAGCTGGCTTCGGACAGCGCGTCCGCCGCCGAAGAGGCGATTGCGTCTCGTTGGGTGCCAGACTCGCGCGAGTGTCTCGACGGTCCCGAAATCGCGCACTTCGACTGCGTGGCCCCGGTTGCTCAGGGTGGCTGCGAGTACTGCCAGGCGACGGTCGGGCCGGAGCGAATCGATGCGGAACGGGCACGTTGGTACGCGCACCAATAGACCACGAAACCCCATGTAACCTCTCCCCCCAATCGCCGCGCGCCGGGACGCGGTGCGATGACGATCCCCCAGATCGATCCTTCGAGACTACAGGATATGGGCACAACGCGAGCAATCCCATACCAGATGTCGGGGCGAGTGTAGCATGACCACAATATGTATGCAAGGGCGATTGTTGGGAGCAGGGCGTATTGGGCCGGATAGTGGTTGAGGGGGGTTTGTTTCCCACGGCGCCAATTGATTGAACACGCGGATTGAACGCGCCGAATCTTGCCGCGTCTAATGGGTCATAACGCGAGTCGGTTATCCCGGAGAATTCGATTGACTGAGGCTGCCCTGATGGCGCGAGCCGGTGTGGACGGACCACACGACGAATCAGGCGAGGAGCTCGTTCGGGCTCTCGAGCAGGAATGCCCCCGGCTTCGCCGGATCGCGTCGCGGTTCGGCTTGCGGGGCGAGGAAGTGAACGACGCCGTCCAGGACGTGGTGGCACTCGCATGGGCGGCTCGGGGGAGCTTCCGAGGGGACAGCAAGGCCTCGACTTGGCTGACCCGGATCGCAGTGAACCACTTCACTTCCCGCCGACGGAAACTCGCGCGGCGGTTTCAAAGGTGGATGGAGCGGCCGGCGGAACCTGAGCGCGTGGAAACGCAGGCATCGGTGGATACGCGCGAGCGATACGAACGCGCATTGGCGGCGTTGGACCGCCTTCCGGCCGGACTGAAGCAGGTGTTCGTCTTGCGTTACCTTGAAGAACTGCCGGCGGACGACGTGGCCGAGATACTCGGCATACCGGCAGGCACGGTTCGGTCGCGCGGTTATCACGCGCGGCTCAGGTTACGAAAGTTGCTACAGGACGACACGCAGTGAAAACGAAATGCCCATGGACTGACTGCACGCTGGCTTTGCTGGACGGCGACCTCGAAGGCGCGGACCGCGATGATGCGATTGCACACGTTCGCGGTTGCGCCGCGTGCGAGGGATTGGCGATTCGACTGACGAGCGACGTCGAGCTGATGCGCGCCGCCACGATGCAAGGCGCGAACGACGGGGATACGGTCGCGGTGCGGAGTGTGTTAAGGCGGCGGAGCGCGACGCGATGGAGAACTCAGCTCGTTGGGGTGGCGGCTCTCACTGCGGTGCTCTCGATCGCGACGGTCCTTACACGAGAACCAGCTAGTAACGTCGTCCAGGGTTCGCCAGATTCGATCGAAACGTTCGCGAAGTTGAATCGCGATTTGGACCGGCTGGAGGCGATGGCGACGGGGTTCGAAGATTTACATGCCGTGGTGAAGCGACGTAGCGATGAGGCATTCGTTGCCGAAGCGGAAACTGCGGCGGTGTTGGTTCGCGCCGCGGAATTGCTGGAAACCGAGTACGGTCTCGGGGATGCCGCGATGGCGCGATATCGGCTTGCGAGCGAGCGGTTCGGTCATACTGAGCCTGGGAAGGCGGCGCGGTTACGGATTGATTCAATAGTCAACTAACGGCTATCCGGGAGGGACGGGCTCCTGCGCGTCCTGAGTTTCGAAGTTGAACCCGGACGCGGCCGCGATTGCGGTAGAGCGCGTCCCTCCCGGAGATACGAGAGAGGAATTTACGATGAGGTTGCTTCGAAATGTTGGTATTCTGCTGATTACGTTCGCGTTGGCGTTGATGGTTGGGGCGCAAGAGCCGGAGCCGACGCCAGACCCCGCTCCCGCTGATCAGGCCGAGACTGCGGAAGATGCCGTTGCGGGCATCGTTGAATCCGACTCGCGGGAGGCGCTGGAGTTTTTCATCGACTGGGCTAGCATGTGGCATCGAGTCCAGATCGCGGTCGACAGACAGGGAACGGACTTAGGACCTGAAGGGTCCGAGTGGGGAACCAAAGCACTGCGCAATCTGAAGGTGGAGCAGGACCGGGTTGTGATCCCGTTGGCAGGGGCGAATCCGCAATATGCGCGACGATTTGCCGAAGCTGTCTTTCACGTATTCGAAGAAACGGTTTTTCGGGACTTTTGCTTGGACCGGTTGAACGCCGAATTGGCCGAAATCGAATATGAAGCGCGCCGACAGGAACTGGAGACGATTACACGGATTGGCTCCGATAACCCGCAGGCCGCCATCGAAGCGCTTTCTTCTGCGCAAAACGAGGCGTTCCAGCTTGAATTGCAACGTGCGGAAGCGGAAGCGCGGAACGGCGCATTGCGCCGACAGCTCGAGGACACGATGGAGGCGGACGAACAATACGTCGAGGCGGCTCCTGAATTTACGGAATACACCACGTTGCTGGGCATTGCTCGGAGCGAACTGGAACGCCTCAAACGTCTGAAAGAAAAACTGGGAACTCAGGGCAACCAAGATATCGAAGTCGCTCAGGCGCGTATTCTGGAGATTGAGGCCAGGCTCGCGAGCCTCGTTGCGCAGCGGGAGGCGTTGCAGGCGCGCGGTCAGACCGACGATTTGGGGGCGATTCGCGCGATGATTATCGAGGCCGAAGCCATGAACGCGGGCCTTGCGAATCGCATGGAGCTTCTGCAACAGCGAATCGTGATGCTGGCGAGTTCGGCTGAGGCTGCGCGCGAGTCACTCATGAAGTCGATGGAGTTGGACGCACGCGGACGCGAGATTGAGCGCGCGTACGAGCAGGTAAGGGAGGGGCGTGTTTTCGGCGTGCGGGGGATTCCTTCGATTCATTTTCGTTAGGGGCGGCAATTGGGCTGCGTCGATGGACGAGATGGACTTGGTGGACGAGGGACAGGGCAACGAGCTAACGAAAGTTTCGGCGTAGACGATTTGAAGGCTCGCTGGTATACTGCCGACGGGGGAAAGTTCATTGGCTGCGCCGCGGGTTTCGATCGTTATTCCTTCGCTTGACGGGTATCGCGGGGGTTGTGTGCCGCGACTGATCGAGAGCATCGAACGGCAGACATTTCGCGACTTTGAGACGATCGTCGTGAAGGGGGTGTCGCCGCAAGGGCGTGCGATCAATGAGGGGGTCGCGCAGGCGCAGGGTGAGATTCTCGTCATTCTCGATGACGACAGTCGGTTGGCACATGAGCGCGTGATCGCGAATCTTATTTCTGCTATCGAGTCCGATCGCGGCATCGGCATGGCAGGCGCGAGCATCGTTGTTCCCTGCGAAGCAACTTTGTTTCAGCGCCGCGCCGCGAGACAGTTTCCGCGTTTCAGGACTCCGCTGGTCGACACGATCACGGACAGCGATTTGGCTTGTCATGGGTGTTGCGCGTTTCGCATGGACGTGTTTCGCGAGATCGGCGGTGAGCGCGAGGACATCGTGCGCGGGCTCGACCCTGACCTGCGGATGCGGTTGCGCCAGCATGGATATCGGGTCGTGCTTGTGCCGGATTGCGCGATCGAGCATCCCTTGCCGGACGGGTGGCGGCCGTTGTTGCGACAGTTTTTTCGGAACGGGTATGGCTCGGCCTATTCGTGGAAGTTCCAGCCCGATAGCGTGTACGAGACGCATGAGCGGCTCGATTCGACCGGCTTCGCGGGGAAGACCTCGCTCCCCTACCGCGTGGCGCGGTTTCCGCTGCGCTTGCTTGTGGCGTTGGCTCAGGCGCGGTTCATTCGGTTGGGGGCGTACTGCTCCTACGCGTTTGGATACGTGTGGGGACTGACGACTGCGCGCGAGCATTTGCGGGCGTCATGAAGCGTTTGCTGAAGCGGGTGATCAAGCGAAGAATTCGCGCATTCGGCTCGGCAGGCGGTTCGCTTCCTCGGATTCTCACGTATCACAGCGTCGGTGACCGACCGCATCCGATGAACGTCACGCCGGAGAATTTTGAGGCTCAGATGCGCTGGCTTGCGGGGAGTTTTCGGGTCATCTCGGTGGCAGACGCGCTTGCTGGGGTCAAAGGGGTAGCGATTACGTTTGACGACGGGTATCGCGATAATTTGGTGAACGCCGCGCCTGTCTTGCGTCGACTTGACATTCCCGCGACGGTGTTCGTGGTTACGCAACGGATGGGTGGATTCCTCGACCATGATCGACCGGAGGAGTGTGCTCGGCTGATGACTTGGGACGAGGCGCGGGCTTGGCGGGGGCTGGGGCTGGAGGTTGGTGGACATACACGGACGCATGCGCGGCTTCGGGGAATGGACGCGGTGGACTTGATGGACGAGGTGGACGGGTGTCGGGTTGACCTGGAAGGGGAGCTTGGGGCGGGTACGTACGGATTCGCGTATCCCTTTGGGTCGAGCTTAGATTACGACGACGTGGCGGTGCGGGCGGTGCGGGGCGCGGGGTTTGGGTATGGGCTGAGTAATCGGTACGGGCGGGTCGATCGGGATCGGGGGGTGTGGGAAGTGCAGCGGATTTGGATTGATGATTCAGACCATCTTGATACGTTTCGGGCGAAGGTGGATGGACGCATGGACTCTCTCCGCCTTTTGGATTCGCGAGCGGGTATCAAGCTTCGACGGGCGTTGAATTGGCTTATTGAAGGCGGGACGACTAGAAGCGAAGTGGCGTGACACCAAGGCCGGTGCTTTTCCCGAGCCACACAGACTCGACTCGAACCGTGATGACGACGGGGCGGATCCTGATTTAACGGAATTCCGATCGCCGCCCCCGGAGCACTACTCGCCTCTCGTGCCCTAGGTCAAGTACGAAATGTAAGCTGTTCGCTGGGATGTCTTCCCGTTAAAGACGTACGAAGCGATGCTGATCTTCGCGCTTGCTGCCCTATCCGGAGGCAGGCTGTTAAGAAACTGCGACACCCAACTCGTTAACGCAGAATCGTTCGTGAACGTACCGACGGCAACTGTCCAAACCGGAAGAAAGCCACTCGCCTTCTTGCTTTTCGGTTGCGTCGTCTTGGTTGACGCCTTATATGCGGCTTCAGTCTTGCGTGCGCTGGCCATGGTTCAATCTCCTTCCACAGAGAATAACTCCAGTACAAATTTCAGTTTAGTATACACAACGTGTTGACCATTATTTCAACAGGGCCGCAGTTATCGAAATGCGACACGTCATACAATCATCGTCTAGACTGGCGTGTCGCTGTGTGCCCGTGAACCTTGGAGTGCTTCGCGGGCTGCCTTTAGTGTTACTCGCTCGTCCGAACGCGCGCATCGAGCTTGGTTGCCATTGCCCGCTCGTTGGTTCAGAATAGGCCCTCTGAGGAATTAACGCGATCGCGGGAAGGGTATTCACCATGGGATTGAATCGGAGAACATTTTTGGGCACATCGGCGGCGGCGGTTGCCGTTGCGGGAACGATGGTGCGTGGGCAGGTGTTTGGCGCGAATGACCGCGTCGGAGTTTGCGTGTGCGGTGTGAATGGCCGCGGCACGAGCCACATCGAGGGATTCTCGGAGACCAACGGCAGCGAGGTGCTTGCGCTGTGCGACCCGGATGCGAATGTCCTGGCGTCGCGCGCGAAACAATTCGAATCGAAGTACGGCAAAAAGGTGAAGACCTATCGCGACGTGCGCGAGGCATTGTCCGATGACAGCATCGACGCGATTTCGATCGCGACGCCGAACCATTGGCACAGTCTGATGGCGATTTGGGGCGTGCAGGCCGGCAAGGATGTGTACGTCGAGAAGCCGCTTTCGCACAACGTGTGGGAAGGGCGCCAACTCGCGGCTATCGAAGCGGACTCGGATCGGATCGTGATGCACGGGACGCAGAGCCGCTCGAGCACCACGTGGATGCGCGACATCAAGCTGCTGCAAGACGGCTTCATTGGCAAGATGCATAAGGCAAAGGGCTTCACCTACAAGACTGGCAACCGGGTGCCGATTGGGTATGGCGTAGCGTCGCCCGCGCCGGAGCACTTGGATTGGAATTTGTGGCAAGGGCCGGCGGAGGACGGTCCGTATCTCGCGCGGAAGGATTCGTCGCGCGGGCTCGTCGTGCACTACAACTGGCACTGGGTGTGGCGCTACGGCAACGGCGAAATCGGCAACCAGGGCGTGCATCAGATGGACCTTTGCTCGTGGGCGATGAACAAGGGATTGCCCGTGAAGGTGTACAGCGCGGGCGGCCGGTACAAGTGGGAAGACGACGCCGAAACGCCGAACACGCAGGTGGCGATTTACACGTACGCCGACGGCACGATCATGGAATTCGAAGTGCGCAATATGGGGTCGTACGCCGAGGAAGGGTCGCTGGAGACCGGCAACACGTACCTCTGCGCGGACGGCTACTACGTCGAGGACAAAGGCTTCTTCGATTACAGGCACAAGGCGATCGAAGTGAAGGCCGAGAAGCCGGAGTCCAAGGGCACCTGGGGCAACTTCATTGCGGCGGTGCAGTCGCGCGACAAGAAGCTCATTCGCGGGACGGCGCTCGAGGGGCATATCTCGAGCGCGCATTGCCACCTAGGGAACGTCGCGTATCAGCTTGGGCGTTCGCTGGAATTCGACCCGAAAACGGAGCGCTTCGTGAACGACGACGAGGCGAATAAACTGCTGACGCGGCCTTATCGGGATGAGTTCAAGGTGCCCGCGATCGTGGCGGGATGATGGACGAGCACGGACCAACACGGACGTAGGATTCGGTCGTGTAGCCGTACCCGGAGTTCGTCACGATAGCGCACCGAACTGGAGTCGAGGAGAATCGCAATCAATCGACTACTCGATGGCGCGCCCCCGGAGGTTGCTGAGAGCCTGACCCGGCTTCAAGAGGAACTCTCGATCGCGGCGGGCGAGAATTTCGCCGGGCTGGTGCTCTATGGCGGGCTGGCGCGCGGTCGTTACCGGCCGGGCAAGAGTGATGTGGATGTCATCGTGTTGCTCCACGACGCGTCGGCGCGGGCGTTGGCCGCGATCACGCCGCCGCTACGCAAGGCGAATCGGGCAGCCGGGGTCGATGCGATGGTATTGGCCCCGGACGAAGTGGAGCGGGTGGCCGCGACTTTTCCCGTTAAGTTTCTTGACATTCAGAAACACCACATCGTGTTGGCCGGCGCCGATCCGTTCACGGGCTTGTCTGTGTCGCGCGAGCAAACACGGCTTCGCATTGAGCAGGAACTGACCAACTCGTTGTTGCGCCTGCGGCGGCGCTTGGCCATGGCGAGCGACGATCCGGTCTCGTTGGCGCAAACGCTGGTGCTCATTGCGCGGCCGCTTGCCATCGAGCTTGCCGCGCTGTTGCGCCTCGCGGATGAGGCCACGCCGGCGGACGATCGGTCGGCGGTGGTTTTCGAGTTGGCTTCGAAGAGGTTTAATCTCGACGGCGCGGCGCTATCGAGCTTGGCGGCCCTGCGTCACGATACTGCGCCTGCGGCGCGCCCCGCGGAACTGTTGGGCCGTGTTTTGACTTGCATCGAAGGCGCCGTGCGCGTCGCCCGAGAGTTGAAGAAACCAGAGCGATGAACCCGTTCGACTTCACGGGCCCGGAATTTCTCGCGTTCTATGTCGCCCTGCTCGCCATCGCGGCGAGCGCTGGCGCATTGCTGCGGTGGTTTCTTCGCCTTCCTGCCGACGTTGATGCGCTTCGCTTGCAGCCGACCCTGTCGGCCTACGAGATTTCCTACTTGGCGACGGACGAAAAAGGCTGCGCGCGCGCTTCGATCGCGCGGTTGGCCCACGCCGGAGCCCTGAACGTCGATGCGGCGAAGCACACGTTGTCGCGTGGGACGTTCAATCTTCCGGCTGATGCCACGCTCACCGACCGCTACCTATACGCGATGATTCCGGAGTCCGGCGATAGGAAAGTTTCCGACCTGATCGCGAGCGCGAATCCGGCCACCCGATCGCTTCCGCCGCGCGTGGAAGCGTTGGGATTGACGGCGTCGTCCCAGTCCTCGTTCCTCGCTAGAGCTGTGCCGACGATTTTGTTTGTGTTCGTATTCGCGGCCGGGGTCGCCAAGATCGGGATTGGCATTTCGCGAGAACGTCCAGTCGCGTTTCTCGTCGTACTCGTGATCGTCGCCGCTATCGGCACGGTCTTGTTCGCGAAAGCGATACACCGAACCCGGCGCGGCGACGCGTTCCTCAGGCGGCTGAAAGACGAGAATGCAGCCTTGCGAACCCAAGCTCGACGTCGACCGGAAAGTTTGACGGGGGACGACCTAGTCATTGCGCTCAGTCTGTTTGGGATGGACATCGTGATGGACGGCCCCGTGGCGGATGTACGGACCGCGCTCAAGCCCAAATCTGAGGCGACGAACTGCGGGGCCGGTTGCGGCAGCTATGTTTCGAGTTGCGGGGGTGGTGGCGGCGGATGTGGTGGTGGTGGCGGCGGAGGCGGTGGTTGTGGCGGTTGCGGCAGCTGAGATGGTCACGCACGGTCTGAGTTCGGATCGATCAAAACTTGCGAACGCTTGCCTCGGCATTGGGTGGCGGCCGGAAATCGCACTCCTGATCGACCGGCGGAGCGATCTCGGGTTCATCGAGTTGATGGCGGAAGGACTGAATCCCGATGAGCCGATTCCCGCACCGATCGATCGATTGCTGAGCCGAGGTGTCGCGCCGATAGTGCATGGCGTTTCCCTTTCGCTTGGGGGCGCCGAACCATTGAACCACAGTTTTCTGCGTCGGATGGCGGCCCTTGCCGAACGGTTGCGCGCGCCGCTGGTGAGCGAGCACATCGCCTTTGTTCGCGGCGGCGGGATTGAGTCGGGCCATTTGTTGCCGCTTTCGCGGACACGAGACGGGCTGGAAGTTCTGGTTGCGAATGTTCAGGAGGCGCAGGCGGCTTTGCCTGTGCCCTTGGCGCTCGAGAACATCTCCTCGTTGCTCGAATGGCCCGCGCCGGAAATGGATGAAGCGGATTTCCTGTGTGAAGTGCTGGAACGCACGGATGCACTGTTATTGCTCGACATCGCAAACGTGTACGCCAACGCGCGTAATCATCGCCAGCACCCGGCGGAGTTTCTCGACCGTATCCCCCTCGATCGGATTGCGTATGTCCACGTGGGTGGCGGAGTCGAGCGCGATGGCCTTTACCATGACACGCACGCGCACAACGTTCCGAAGGAAGTGTTCGAGTTGTTGGAGGAATTGTGCGCGCGATGTGCAATACCGGGTGTGATGCTGGAACGCGACGATGAGTATCCGCCGGACCAGAGACTTCATGTGGAATTGGACGCGCTGGCGGCGGCTGTCGCACGCGGCGTGGCGCGGAGAACTTCGGGTGAGATCTGAACTCGAAACGTGGGAACGGAAATACTATGTCGCCGGCGGCGGCGAGCCGTTTCTGTTTTACGTCGTTTACGGCTCAATCGATTTATCCACTCCATTGTCGCGCGCTATCTATCGCTCGAACGGCGCCCCTGATGGCATTGACGTAACGTCGTACGGTCCTGACGAAGATCAAGACGTGCCCGAGAGCTTGCGCGATGGCTATCTCTGGAACGAATTGGTTGCCAACGACCCCGATCTCGCTGCAACGGTCGTACGATGCGAGCATTGCATGATTCTGCGTGGCACGCCTACCGATTCCAGGACACTTGATTACCTTCGCGACACGGTGGGCCTGATCGCTTATTTGGTCGATCAAGGTGGATGCGCAATCTACGATCCGTTGATGTTTCGTTGGTGGGAGCCGTCGGAATGGAAACAACAGGTATTCGATCCGGCTGCGCCCGTTCCACGGCGGCACACCGCAATCCTCGTCTCGCAAGAGCCTGATCCGTCGTGGAAGTGGATCCACACGCGAGGCATGCGCAAGTTCGGCAGGCCTGACATCAGCGTTCACCAGGTTACTCCCGATCTCGAAGACGGTGTAATTGAGTTGTGCAATCGCTTGATCGAACATCAAGCGTTTGGACACGTTGTCGCCGACGGTCAAGAGATCACGATGGGATCGTTGCCACCCGCTGGTGTCGTTCGGCATGCGGGTAATCTGGACGACCCAGATTTCAACAACGTTCACCTCGATGTGACCTGGGGAAATAATGCTCGCGCAGGGACGCAGAGGCGCAGAGAGTTTTGGGTTTAGTGTGGCCATTTCCGAGGATGCGCGGGCGAGGCTTGGCGAACGGCAATCGGCGCTGGTCCGCGCGCTGATCGCCGGGGATAACGCGCCGCAGGAATTCGATGCCGAGCGCGTGCGTGCCGTTTCGTTGTCGCTCCTGCGCAAGCGCTCGCGCGCGGTGGCGCGGACGTGGCGGACACTGGCCGAATCACTTGGGGATCGGTACTGGGAACTGTTCAAAGTGTATGCCGATTCGGCGCCAATGCGTCAACATCACAATGCTTTGGCGGACGGACGAGATTTTGCGGTGTGGCTTTCGGCTAGGGGTTTACTGCCACGGGCGGCACGCTTTGAGCTGCGTGCAGTGAACTTGCGTTACTGGGTTAGCCGCGATGGCTTAGTTCCGCGGCGGATGCAGGCGTTGAGGGTTTTCGCGCTGCGCAAAATGTGGCGGCGCTAGGTGGCCGGATGTGGACGTCACTCCTCTCCCTTTAGGTTGTTATTTCGGCAACTCGGCTGGATTTTTTGGTGTACCTACTGTAAGAAAGGCGTGTGTCCCCTCCGGCAGAGTCACACGAAAACTGGTCTGGACCGTCGATCACGGTATTGCGCAGGTCGAGTATTTTTCCGTCCTTCTTGACGATGTGGATCGTTCCATCGACGAATGTGGCAACCCCGGTCTCCTCAACGAATAACTGATTGTCTAGGAAGATTGTCCTCTCCCACGCGCCGTCCTTCCGAAAGGACATCTGTTCCCGCACAGCAATGTCCCGCTCGCTTCGTAATTCACGCGTCCAATCGCCGATAAGCCCCGGGGGCAACGCTGGGGAAACTCCCAGGATTTTCCCAGTCTCGATATGCTTCGCCAGCGGCGCACAAAGAATCAGCACAGCCAGGGCAACAACGGCATACACCGCGGGTCGATACGTTCCAATCATTTTCGCGGCCGGCTGCCGGTCTCAAGAATGAGATAACTTATCGCTGCATAGGCACGCTCAAGTGCAATCTCGTTAGGGAGGACCGCGACCGGTTCGATCACTCGGCGATACAAGAAACGTTGTGCGCCTCGATGGCTCGTAAAGCCGAGCAATCGCACAACGACAAAATGCCGCTGGCTCAATTCGCCGTACTCCTGAACAACTAGGTTCATCGCGTCCGTCTTTTGCGTGGGAGTTCCAAACCGCAGGACTATCATCAGCTTGGCCAAATATTCATGCCACGCGTACACCTCCGCGTCGGGAGGTCTCTCAGCGTTCGGTAACCTCGCTGGAGTTTCGCGTAGGACTGGAACGGCGAGTCGCACCTGATTCGCGCTCAACTTGTCGAGTGAAATCAACGCCATCCATGCGTTCGCGCGCGTCTCCGCGTTGCGCCCTTCGTTCGCGATACGGGAGATGTACTGAATCTGGAGCGAGCGCCCGGGTTCCTCGTCCGAAAATCCGTGGTCAACGCCGAGCAGCCCGAGGCCCACGGCCTCGTCGTTCTCGTAATCGCAAATCGCCTTTTCGATGAAACTACTGTCGCCGAGGAGGCACAGTAACTCGTAGCTGAGCGCTCGGAGATCCTTGTCAGGAGAGTTCACTCCGTCCAATAGGATCGAGCGGGACGGTTCGTCTTTGGAACGAACGAGGGCGTAAGCCAGCGTGAGCCGATCGCGAGGGGAGGCGTTAGGCTGGTTCATGGCCTCCCGCAATGCGGGAACCGCGCGCATGGGTTGGCCGTTATCCGCCAGAGCGATTGCGGCCTGCACGCGTACACTCGTCCAAGGGCTTTGGCGAGCGACCCATTCATAAAGGTCCGTCGAGCGCGAATCGCCGATTTTTTCGAGCGCTACGAGGCCCTCGAGGGCGGTACATGCGTCGTTAGATTGCGGATTCTTATCGCTCGCTCGCAAAGAGTGGACGATCAAATCACGTACAAACGTTTCTAAAGGTTCGCGGCTGGCCGCAGAACATTTTCTATAGGACATGCTGTCAACCGCCCATCGGACTAGGGTTGGCGATACTGCGGCATGACCAATGGGGGAAAGAATTTCTAAGCACAATTGCTCGATCGGTGGGGGCATTCGAATGAAGCCGAAATCATAAAACGGGTTCGCGAGCATGAGTGCTTCACTCCGAACCGAAAGCGGCTTTCGCACATCTTGCGCCAGCTCGAGGAGGTCCTCAACCCTGCGCTCATCCCCTGCCTGATGGAGCGCGCGAGAGGCGGAGAAGCAATCTTCAGTATCGGTTCTTGCGATGGCGTACAATCGCCGCTTTGCTTCCTCATTTCCCAAACAGCTAAGAAGTCGCCAAATTTCGATGGCTAGTCCTCGCGCAGCCGGGTTGGGTTCTTCTCGCCAGAGGGTATCCGCGATTTCCGCGGCGACGCGCTTCGCCTCTGCTCTCTCGCTGTGGCTCAGTCGTGCGTGATCGGCGTCGGGTGCTTGCGAAAAAGCCGTGGAATACATGAGCAACGCGAAGACGGCAAGAATCCGAACGCCTCGGATTGATTGCGATTCTCGCATGGCTGTTTCTCCTAGCCGTGAAACCGTGCACGTGCTGCACACGTAGAATAACCCTCTCGCGACGATTTGTAAACGTTCTTTAATCGCGCGGAGGCGAGGGAGCATGGGAAGGATTTGGGGGTCTGGAAATGACGAGAACGGGGACGTGGCGATAGCTCTTAGGTCGTTTTTAGTGCTTACCGTTCGATCTCCCGTTCTGGCCGGAATCTTGCCGTTAGGGCCAGCGCGAAAAGACATTCGGGAAAATATGGCGTAGGCTCGGCACGGGTGCTACACTGGGGATTCCACCGTTGGGCATGGCGGACCGGTGTACTCCGGACGCGGACGCGCACGAGCGCGGCCCTCCCGGGTCTGCTGCGGGTGTCGAATGGATTTATTTGTGTTGGCGCTCGCTGTGTCGGTGGAAGATGCTGTGGGATTGGGGCCCCGTCGGGCGGCCCTCAACTGAAGGAGATATGAATCATGGCGGTTGCTACGCAGTCACCGGCGAAGAACGCCCGGGCGAAAGAATTCCTGACGAGTCCACGGAAACTCTTGATCAACGGGAAGTGGGTCGAATCGGCTTCGGGCAAGACGTTCGCCACGTATAACCCCGCCGATGGCGAGGAATTGCTGCAAGTCGCCGAGGGCGACAAGGAAGATATCAATCGCGCGGTGGCGGCTGCGCGTAAGGCGTTCGAAGAAGGCCCCTGGCGCAAGACCACGCCGAACGTTCGCTCGAAGATGCTGTGGAAATTGTCCGAGTTGATTTTGCAGAACGCGGATGCGCTCGCGGAACTGGAATGCCTGGACAACGGCAAGGCGTTCACGATCGCGCGCGCGGTCGACATTCCCGGGTCCGCCGAGCAATTTCAGTACATGGCCGGTTGGGCGACGAAGGTCGACGGGCGCACGTTCAATATGTCGTCGCCGAATCACATTGGGTTCACGTTGCGCGAGCCGGTTGGCGTGTGCGGGCAGATCATTCCGTGGAATTTCCCGTTGATGATGGCCGCGTGGAAACTCGCGCCGGCGTTGGCAGTCGGCAATACCGTCGTGTTGAAGCCGGCGGAACAGACGCCGCTTTCGGCGCTGTTGCTGGGCGAGCTCATTATGGAAGCCGGGTTCCCCGCGGGCGTCGTGAATATCGTGACGGGCTTCGGCGAGACGGCGGGCGCCGCGCTTTCCGAGCATGCGGACGTCGACAAGGTGGCGTTCACGGGATCGACCGAAGTGGGCAAGATCATTTTGCGCGCGGCGAGCGGCAACTTGAAGAAGGTATCGCTCGAGCTTGGCGGCAAGGCGCCGAACATCGTGTTCAATGACGCCGATTTGAAAGCGGCGACCTCCGGTGCGGCGATGGGCATTTTCTTCAACCAGGGCCAGGTTTGTTGCGCAGGCTCGCGGTTGTACGTCGAGAAAAAGTCGTTCGACACGGTTGTTGGCGCGCTGAGCGACGCGGCGAAAAACATGAAGATTGCCCCCGGCATGGACCCGAGCTGCGAAATGGGACCGCTGGTGTCGGACGAACAGTTCAACAGGGTCAGCAGCATGGTGAAGGGCGGTTTGGCCGCGGGCGCGAAGGCGACGGTCGGCGGCGGGCCGGTTGACGGGCCGGGTTACTTCTTCAAGCCGACGGTGCTCGTCGACACGAAGCCGAACATGCAAGTCGTGCGCGAAGAGATTTTCGGGCCGGTCGTGTGCGCGAGCCCGTTCGACGATGTGGAAGACCTCGCGAAGCAGGCGAACGACACGGAATACGGGTTGTCGGCGGGCGTGTGGACGAACGACCTCGCGAAGGCGCACAGGATGGCGCGTCGCTTGAAGGCCGGCACCGTGTGGGTAAATTGCTACAACGTGTTCGATCCGCACATGCCGTTCGGCGGGTACAAACAATCGGGCCTGGGACGCGAGATGGGTCCCGAAGTGCTCGACTTGTACACGGAAGTGAAGTCGGTGTGCATCGGCGGGATGGGTTGAGCCGGCGCCACGCAGAATAACGAATGACTCGCGGCCCGTCCCGGGATCGGGGCGGGCCGCTTCTTATTTACCCGGAAACGCGCGTCGGTGAATTTTCAGCAGTTCGCGCGGGTAGTAAGGAATAGTTTCGCCGCCACCCTGCCGTGCGCGTCATGATTTAGGTCGGAGTATTCACGTGCGCAACAGACTTGCTATCAGCGCGACTCTCGCGATGGTATCCATATTTGTTGGAAGCCCCCGCGCGGTTTGCATCGACGAGATGTCCCCCGTCGAAATCATGGAACGCGCGTTCGATCGTGAAAATATCAACGGAAACGTCAAAGGCGCTATCCACCGGCGAGAAGTACTCTCGCGCATGCCCAACGCTGCTACCGACCTCGACATCGAGTTTGCACTCGGGGACCACGGTATCTTCCGAGTGCAGAATGAAACCCAGATGGAGCAGTTCAGTTATTTCGGGACAGACGTTACGGTCTGGGATGAGGACCGCCTAGTGACCTTCTATCCGGCTGAGGACACGGCGTGTATCTTCAGCCGCGGGTAATGAAGCATCCGGAATGGGATATGCACCATTATGGAGTTTCGATCAATCTGTACCCCGTATACGCGCAGCTTCGGCCTATGTGGTATTGGCTTCGGCACGTGCGCGAGGCTGGACTCGAGAATGCGCAGCTTCAGATCGACACGATCGAAAACGATCGGATTTCCCTTTCAGGCACGCAACAAGATGGTAACTCGTTTAGCGTCGTGCTCGATCGATCGAAGGACTTTCTGCCGGTCGCGTTGGAATGTTGGCGTGTGCCGGACTACATGTCGAGCGCCGATCTGACAAGCCGATTCGTCGTCGAGTTCGACGAGCCCACGCAATCGGCTGCAGGGTACTGGTACGTGGGGAAATCCATTTCGACTCAATGGATCGTGACATCGGAGCCTTTCAAGACGGTCGAATCGATTCTCACCGAAATCGAAGAGGACATCGACTTCGAAGCGTCGACGTTCAACACGAACACGGCTGACGTGAGCGAGGTTATCGACTACCGTACGTTCTTGGGATGGTGGAGCCTATGCGGACCGAGCTTTGAAGTTGACGGTTACTTGGATTGGTCGAGTTGGACCGAGGCGGTTGTGGATTTCTTGTCGGCATTGCGCAGCGCAGTGCATTCGTTCTACTACGCATTCCCCGATTTCCATGGGCTCCAGGTTGGCATTCTGATAGTAGTCACAGCGGCGATCACCTGGTATCTCCGGCGACGGCGAATTCGAAAGGACTCCCGATGTCTCGAAGTCTCGGAACAAAATTCGCCAGCCCCTACGGCGTAGACAATTCTTATCGGCGGCCGGCCGAGTTTCGCATCAACCATCGAATGCCGAGGCGAATGTCGCCGTACACGTCGCCGCGCCAGCCGTGGCCGCCGTCGTACAGGAGGAGGCGTGTCGCCGCACCGCGACTGCCCAGCATGTCGCGAGCGTCTAACGCCATGTCGATGGGAATGAAGTCGTCCGGCGAGTGGTAAAGGAAATATGCGTGACCGTTGGCGGCATCGAGTTGCGGCAATTGTTCGGGCTTGAATACCGACATTGCCACGAACGAACCCTTCACCGGTGTGTCTGGCCGCAGGGATGCTGCGTAGGCCGCGGGACCACCGGATGACCACGACAACGTAAACACGTCGTCAGCGCGGATCAGAAATTGAGATTTCACTTCGGCGATGACTGTTTCGAGAAAAACCTCGGTTGTAAATTGCGCATCGGGCCACGGGTTCGACCCGGTCGGCCACACGAGTTGTTCGAACTGTCCGCGGGTCCATTCCTTGGAAACAAGTTGCGCGACCAGGAATCCTTTCGGTAATGCGTTCTTGTAGATGCGGCGAATGAACGGGTGCATGTTTGCGCTGCCGCCGCCGCCGGGCAATACCACGAGCAGCGCGTATCCGTCTGCGGGCGGCTCTTCATTCTCCGGCGCACCGATGAGGAAATAGCGCATGTTCTTATTTCCTTCGGCGAATCGGTCTTGCGCGGGAACATCCGCGACATCGGCCATCGGTCCCGTTGCGCCTGCTGCGCGGGCGAATTCGCGGCCGGCTTCGACGTCTTCAGCAAAATCGGGGATTTCGATTTGCTGTACTTCCTCGGGATATCGCTGCTTATTTGCTTCCCACCATGCGCGCCACCAAGGGCCATCGCGCGATTCGTCGTACTGTACGCCTGTGGCGCGGGAGAGGCCGAAGTACCCCACGCCATAGATGGACGCTTCGGTGTTGTCGGCTTCGATGACGCCTATCAAGGCTGGAATGGCCCTGGGTCCGAGTGTTTCCATCATGTGTTCTGCGAGGGGACTTAGACCGAGGTCCGCGAGTTTGGCGTGACGAAGTTCGCTTTGAAGGAGCGCTATCAATCCTTCGTAGCTTTCGAGATCGGCGTTATACGGCGTGTACGTTTCGCCATGGGGGGTCTTTGGCAGATCGGGGATGGGGATCTCCCGCACTTCGGGTGGATAGTTCGCTTTGTTTTTCTCCCACCATGCGCGCCACCACGCGCCATCGTGATATGGCAGGTGCGATACGTCTGTCAGGCGTCTGAGCGAGCCGCCGATTTGACTGATGGTTTCGGCCGAATTGTCGGCGTCGATGACTCCAATCATCAGCGGAATCGCGCGCCTCTCGTCCTGCTCCGCGAGTTCGTTGGCCAAATCGCGGATGATCTGGAAATCGCGAGCGGCAAAGGCCTCGCGAATGAATCGTGATGCGCCCTCGTATGAATCGAGGTCTGGGGGGAATGGCGTATGGACTTCGCCGTGAATCGTCTTTGGGTAATTGGGTATGGGGATTTGTTGCACGTCTTCCGGATAGCTGCTCTTGTTTTCCTCCCACCACCTTCGCCACCAGGCGCCATCATGGAAAGGGCTGTAACGCACTTCGGTCAATTTACCGAGGGCAAAATATCCGACGCCGTAGATGGTGTGGTAGGAGTTGTCGGCGTCGATGACGCCAATGAGTTCAGGAATGATTATCTTGTCGCCCCGCGCGACCAGATCGCGCATATATTTCTGG
>JBGTJY010000844.1:0-4792 GCA_041744855.1 Candidatus Hydrogenedentales bacterium | reverse complement strand
CACAAGCTATTCACAAACGCGTCACGTCGTTCCCGCGCAACCGGGAACGGCGTGGCGCGAAAGACCGAATAGTAGGGGCGGGTTTCAAACCCGCGCCTACGCTGTGGTGGGGGGCAATGCAAGTGTTGTCCAACGAACTCGAAGCCATCACGTGGTCGGAGACAAGCCGACATCTCCTCCGCCTGATCGTCGCGTACCTCTTGGCATTGCCCACGGCCCTCAACCGCGAACGCCATTCCCGCGGCGCCGGCCTGCGCACCTTTCCCCTCGTCGCGGTCGGCGTTTGCGCGTACATGCTCGTCGGCCGGGAGGTCCTCGACACGACCGATGCGCACAGCCGCGTGATCTACGGCATCATCACCGGAATCGGATTCATCGGTGGCGGCACGATTCTCAAATCCGGTACCGACGTTCATGGCACCGCGACGGCCGCGGGCATTTGGACAATCGGCGCGATGGGCGTCGCCGTGGCCTGGCAGCGATACGACATTGCCATCGCCCTGAGCCTCGTGAGCTTCCTCACTTTGTCCTGGTTCGCGCCGCTCAAGGAAATCGTCGGAAAACACCCGGAATCACCGAAGTCCGATAAATCGGAACCTGATCGGCAGGCCCGGAGCGAGAGGGACGCCCGCAAATTAGACTAGGCCTTGGCCAGACTAGGCCTTGGCCGCGACCTCGTTGTCGATTTCCGCGGCGCCGTTCGGTTGGACGGTTAGCACCGGGCACTTCGCGAAGGTCATCAAACTCTCGGCCATGCTCGGGACGAACCACTGCGCCAATCGCGAGCGCCCGTGCGTCGCGATCACGATGAGGTCTGCGTTTGCATCCTCGATCGCGGCGAGCAGTCGTTTGGCCTTATCGCCTGGTCCGGCCATTTCGAAGCAGAACTCGAACGGCATGTCGCCGCCCGACGTCTGTTCAAGGCTCGAGTTCGCCGCGCGCTGTATCTCAGCCGCCTCGTCCGCGTCTTTCGCAACGGTAACCACCACCAGGCGCCCGTCATAAAACCGCGCCAAATCCGCCGCAAAGGTCAACGCGCTCTGCGAGAACGCCGTCTCGTCAATGGGGCACACGATGGTCCGCGGAATGTTCAATTCGTGATCGGACTCTATCGCCGCATTCGATGCCGGATTCAGGGCCAAAACGGGATACGTCGAAACGTTCAGTAGCGCATCGTGTGTCGATTTTACGATCATGCGATCCACGGCCGTGCGCGCGCTCGAAGCCATCAAAATACAGTCGACATCGTGTTTCTTCGCGGCCTCCACGATGCACTCCACAATATCGCCCGTGGCCACCTCACCCTCGCAGTGCAGCCCAAGGCCATCGGCTTCACCAACGAGCAGCGCCACCTTCATCTCCGCCGAATCGGCGGCGTCGCTGGTCTCCTGGTCCGACGTCCATCGTCCATCATCGGATTTCACGAAGAGGAGAAAAGCCTTGCAATTTTTCCCGACGATTGCGCTCGCATATTGCAGCACGCGCTTTTCATCGTGATGAAAATCGACCGGAATTAAAATTCGTTGCGGGGTAAACATGGATTGCTCCTTTGGCGGAGTTCAGGGAGTAATGTCTTTATTGGTATGCGCTTCCAACCTGTCGTCCCTGCCTCTTGCTTGCCGGAATAGCGTCCTTGCCGGAATAACAACATCCTTGCCGGAAAAGCATCCGCAAATACCGTTCCAATGCGATTCGATTGGCCCCCGAATTCAAAACTTCTGTATCGATTTTCTACGCCCTTCCGACGCCTAAAACGTGTAATCCGCGATCAGTGGTACTTCCGCAGTGGCACAGGGTTTGCGCCGTCAGATTAGAAATGAGCCTGCCGTCAATCTCGCCAGGCTCTACGGAGGTTTCACCATGACGACCATCACGACAGACGAACTAAAAATGTTCAAAGAGTCGGATGTGCGAATCCCGATCATCAATGTGCTCGATCAGGAGGACTTCAAAAAGGCGCACATCCCCGAATCCAAAAGCATCCCGTTTCAATCGCCCAAGTTCGTCGAGAAAGTGCGCGCGACCGCCGGCTCGAAAGACGCCGCGATCGTGGTCTATTGCGCCCACGAGCGTTGCGATCTCGCGGCGAAGGCCGCCGAGAAACTGGAAGAGCACGGCTTCTCGAAAGTGTACGACTACGAAGACGGAATCGAAGGATGGAAGAAGGCTGGAATGCCGGTGGAATCGTCGGCCTATTCCAACTGACCTTAGTTTTTTCTTAGCCCAGGTAGACGCGATTGATGGCCCGAACCCGGCATTACGCAGATCGGTGCACGCAATATCATCGGCACGAGCGTCAATTAACGCCCAGCATGGTGATGCCCGATCTCGCCGCGGCCGCAGCTCCGTGGAGGCACAGTCCCTCAGCGCGGAGCCAGCGGATTCCGGTGGCGACTAATGCGGCCGGCGCCGGCCTCATCGTGGTCTACCTGGGGCATTTGCTCGCGTATTTTGACCTCATCATTACCGGAGATTGATCATGCCCAAACGTAATCCAAACATTCCAAGCGACCGTGTTCGTTACCTGAACGATCAGACCGATTACCCCGAACAACAGGCCAAAGAAAAAGTCAGACAGCAAAAAGCAGAAGAAGAAAAATTCGCCCACACACACGAAGAATCCGAATCGGGAAACGATGAAGAACGGATCGATCGTGGGGGAATGGACGAGACGAAAAACGACCCCCGGCTGTAGCAGAGCATCGCTAGCTACCCCCTTAGCTCGCCACTGCGTGCAATCGCCCTCGCGCGAGTTTGATGAGTCCGCCGGCCAGCAGCATGTCCACCTGCCGCGTTGAGAGCCCATGACGCGCCAGGATCGAGCGGCTTCCGCACATCAGGCCGACCACATCGCTGCCGCGCAGCTGGTCGCGCACACGCTCGATCGCAATTTCCTGACCCGCCTCGAGAGCGTCGTAATCTTCGCTCGGGATTACCAGCGGCAAGACGCCGAAGTTCACCAAGTTTTGCCGATGAATGCGCGCGAAGCTTTTTGCCAACACAACGCGCAACCGTAGGTACCGCGGTGCGAGCGCGGCGTGTTCGCGACTGGAACCCTGCCCATAGTTGTCGCCGCCGACGATTGCATGGCCATCGCCGCGGCGCACGTCCTTTGCCTTCTGCACGTAGTGCGGATCGACCCGCTCGAAAACGTACTCGCTGATCTTTGGGATGTTGCTGCGTAACGGGAGTACGTGCGCGCCGGCCGGCAAGATTTCATCCGTCGATACGTTGTCTCCCACTTTGAGAATCACCTGCACATGCAAACTCTCCGGCAACGGCTCGAACTGCGGCAGGCTGGCGATGTTCGGCCCCTTTTCGAGTTCCACCTCGCGTCTCTCTTCGGGCCCGGGCGGCGGTATGAGCAACGCCTTCAGACTGACTGCCAGTTCCGGCTCGCGAATTTTCGGGTACGCGATACCGTCGGCCGCGAGCGTCCGCGGATCCGTGATGACGCCCTTCAAGGCGGACGCCACAGCCGTTTCGGGACTTACCAGGCACACTTTGTCATCGAGCGTGCCCGAGCGTCCCGGAAAATTGCGCGGCACCGTCCGCAGACTAATCTTGTTCGTAGCCGGCGCCTGGCCCATGCCGATGCATCCGTTACAACCAGTCTGGTGGATCCGCGCCCCGCTCTCGATCAGCGTGCCGAGGTGCCCGCTACGCGTCAGGTTCGCAAGGATTTGGCGCGACGTCGGATTGATATCGAAAGACACGCGCGGATGCACCTGGCGGCCGTGAACAATCTCCGCCGCGACCGCGAAATCACGGTATCCCGGATTCGCGCTCGATCCGATGTAACACTGCGTAATCGGCTCGCCGGCCACTTCCCGCACCGGCTGCACACTATCCGGACTCGACGGCATCGCAATCAGCGGCTCGAGCGTGGACAGGTTAATCGTGTCCGTTTCGTCGTAGCGCGCGTCGGGATCGGCCAGGATTTCCGTCCAATCCTCTTCGCGGCCTTGCGACCTGAGGTAGCGCAGCACCTCGCCGTCCGAAGGAAAAACGGAGCTAGTCGCACCGAGTTCCGCACCCATATTCGCGATGACGTGGCGATCCATCGCGGACAGAGATTCAATCGCGGGACCATGATATTCGATGATTCGCCCGACGCCGCCCATTACGCTATGGCGGCGGAGCATTTCCAAAATGACGTCTTTCGCGCTGACCCATTCGGGTAGCTCGCCGTCAAGCCGCACGCCCAGAATTTTCGGCATCTGTAAGTAGAAGGGCTCGCCGGCCATCGCGAGGGCCACTTCGAGTCCCCCCGCGCCAATCGCAAGCATCCCAATCGCGCCAGCCGCGCACGTGTGGCTATCGGAGCCCAGAAGGGTCTTGCCGGGAATCCCGAATCGTTCCTGGTGAACGGGATGACTAACCCCGTTCCCGGCGCGGCTGAACCATAGGCCAAACCGCGCCGCGGCGCTCTGCAAAAAAAGTTGATCGTCCGCGTTCTTGAAATCTTCTTGCAGGAGATTGTGATCGACGTACTGAACGGAGACTTCGGTGCGCACACGCTCGAGGCCGAGCGCTTCGAGTTCCAGCATCACCAACGTGCCCGTCGCGTCCTGCGTAAGGGTTTGGTCGATGTGAAGCGCGATCTCTTCGCCGGCATGCATCTCGCCGGCGGCCAGGTGGGATTCAATCAGCTTTTGCGCGACACCCAAGCCCATTTATCACGCCCCCGACCGATCGGCCCGCGTTCACTCAAAACCGTCTTGCACTCAAAAACAATGAACGGGAGCGTGTCCCATTGTGTGAAACACGCTCCCGCTCCGCAGCCTTAGGT
>JBGTJY010000843.1:0-4334 GCA_041744855.1 Candidatus Hydrogenedentales bacterium | reverse complement strand
TGAAACATCGACGTGGAGGCAAACATGATCAGGGTGAAGGGGCTCGCAGTCGTTCTTGGCGGGGTGCTGATTCTAGTAGCTGGATCATTCGGCTGCGCGCATACGCGGCATAGTCTTCCCGAAGACACCGTGAGCGGGTATTACGATGGCGATTGGTATGGGCCGAATCCGGCTCGGCCTTTGGGAGAGTTGACGTGTTGGATTGTGCCCGAGGGAGACGATGGGTGGAAGGCGACGTTCACCGCGAAGTACGGCGGCGTGGGCGAGTATGAAGTGGCGCTCAATGGCCGGCGCGAGGGAGAGAAGGTCGTGTTCGGCGGCGCGGTGGATTTGGGTGAGACGGCGGGCGGCGTGTTTAATTGGACCGGCGAGATCGTGGGGAGTGAGTTTAACGGGGCCTACGACAGCAAGGGGATCGATGGGACGTTCAAGATGGTGCGTATGCCTGGGTATGACGACAAGGGTGCGATCGAGTGAGGATTGGCGGAGCGAGCGCTGACATCCACCGAAATCCCCCTTCGAAGGGGGAGTTTTTGCCGCTGGTGTTGATCGTAGCATTCGTGTTTGGCGCCGTAGCTTCTGCGGAGCCCGCGCCGGTCGTGTTGGTTGTGATCGAGGGATTGCGCCCGGAATTTGTGACCAAGCGCGCGATGCCGAATTTGTATCGGCTCGGGGAGAAGGGGGTGCGGTCGTCGGGGCATCGGGCGGTGTTTCCGACGTCGCTGGTTGTGAATCACGCGACGATTTTGACCGGCGCGTTGCCTTCGCGGCACGGGGTGGTCGCGGATCCGATGGCGACCGACGAGTCCGGTGAGTCGCGAGAACTGGACGCGAACTCGGACGCGTTTAAGTCGTTGCTCGCGGTTCCTACTATTCAGCAGATCCTCCCCGATGGACAGCGGGATCGGTTGAGCATCTTTTGGATTGCTCAACCTGCCGCGGCGCAGGAGGAACATGGGGTTGGATCGCGGGGGGCGATGGATGCGTTTCGCGAGTTCGACGGCGTGATTGCGAACGTCATCGAACAAAGCCGCGGGGCCAACGTATTCGTCGTATCGAGTTGCGGTGTGACGAGCAGGGCCGGCTCAGCGATTGACCTGAAAGCAGAACTGAATTCGCAGGACTTTTTGAAGGACGATAATTTGACGGTGGTTGGCGGCAACGCGATTACCTTCAAGACTCCGGAGCGGGGAACGATTGCTCCGATTGTCGAGTGGCTGCTAAAGCAGGAATGGGCTGGCGTGATCTACACGCAGCAGGCGCGGCCCACGCACCCGGAGAGTTTCGTGCCGGGGGCGTTGTCGTTTCAGGCCGTGTACATGAATCACGAGCGCATGCCGGATATTTTGATTGAGGGGACTTGGTCCGATGCGGAGAATGAATTCGGCGTCGCTGGGAGTTCGCGGTCGTTCGTTGGTGGGGCGGGCGGCGGGTCTAGTCCGTACGAATTGAACGCGCTGCTTATTGCCGATGGTCCGGACATCGAGGATCGCGTCGAGTCGGCTGTGCCCAGCGCGCACTATGATCTAGCGCCTACGATTTGCCATCTACTGGGGGTTGAAGTTCGGGACCCGATGGACGGGCGCGTGTTGCACGAGATTTTAGAAGGGGGGCCGGATCCGGAGGGGGTCGAGGTGGTGCGGCGGCGTCAGGGGACCGACGGGAACGGTCGCCGCGTGATGATGCACGAGGCGACTGTGGATGGGGTGGATTATCTCGAGGGGATTAGCGTCGAGCGCGGTAGCGGCGAATAATCGGGAGCGTTGCGAGTTATATGTCCGCAACAGTCGATTGGCGGCGCTGCCGTGATTGAATCAGTCCTTCTAGTTTTCACATTGCTGCAATTACCCTCCACCGGTGACGTGCAGCTGCCCGATCCGCTTCAGGTTGCCGTCGATCAGGAACGGCGGATGCGGACCGGCACCGTTGTTGTCGAACTCGAAATGAATTCCGAACTTCTCGAATTCGATTATCCGCTGAAATATCTCGTCGATTACGTACCTCCGGAATGGTTCGGGCAACGCGTTAGTTTTCGGATTGATTGGGACGCAGACCGATGGCGAGTTCAAGTCATCGGTGAGGACGGACTGACTCTTCGAACGCTTCTATGCGATGGAACACTCATCGATACGGGCGACAACCATGTCTGGCCCATCGAATTCGCGAACGCCTATTTCGAAGACGAAGTCATGGAATTCAATCGGGCGTTTGACGCTTTTTCACGCATGTTCGACGTCATCTGGCCGATGGAGTCGCGAGTGGAGAATCCCTGGGACTTTCCGAGTTCGTTGGTGAAGAGGAATACGATCTTGGAGGCGCCCGACGGTTCCGCGGTCCGTGTCGAATTCGCGACGAAGGTTCCCCCGGGGCTCGTGGACAATCTCGTCGCGGGGTGGTTTATCAGGCTTGCCGACTTCGAAGGTCAGCTCGTTCCGATCGAAATAACGACTACGTTGGGCGACCACGTGGCTGATCGGTTCCGGTTTAGCTATGGGCAATTCCGAGTCGGTGACTCCTTGGTGCCGGAGCTATGTACTTACGAGATCGCTACCGAGAGTCCACCTGGCGATCGATTGATCGAGGCATGGAAGTGGACGGTGAAATCCGCGGACCTTCCACCTCAGGGCGAGTGGGATCCAATGCACTTCGACATTGCCATTGATCAGAACACGATACTCCACGAGTTCCAGAAGCGGGATCTGGGTGGTTCACGTGGCGCGAATACCGGATGGTTTCGAAATGCTTACGATCAGATCGTTGCAATCGCCGAAATGCGTCCGTTGATGCTCTCCGGCCTCGTATTGGGAGTCGCGGGGCTATTGTTTGTCGCGCGCATCGCTTACGCCGTCATGACCCAAAAGAAGGGTGGGCGTTAGAGATGGGCGAACGGTAAGCGTTATTCCGCTTTCACGGGCTCCAGTAGCGTCGACGGTTTGTCTTTGTCGATGATCATGAAGGCGATGGCGCTCGCGGGTTCGGTTGCGCTGGCGTTGCGGGCTGCGGCGTGGAGGGAATTCGGCGGCTCGTAGAAGGATTGTCCGGGTTCGATGATTTGTTCGGGGCCGTCGTTGATTTGATTGACGATTTTGCCTTCGAGCATGTGGACGATGGTGTGGCCTGGGTGACGGTGGGGCGGCGAGACGGAACCGGGGCCGAACTCGAGCCGTATGACGCGGACTTCAAGGTTGCCTTCGCCTTCGAGCACTTGGCGGAAAACTTCTTTGACGCCGGGCATCGTGTGGGCGTGGGCGAACCAGCCGGCGGCGAATGTCGCGCCGATGACAAGGATTGGGAGGATTCGTTTGGCGTGTTTCATGGCGATTCTCCTGAGTTGCAAGCCGCGTGTCGGTAGTAAGACGAGTATTGTACGCGTTTCGTGACAGCGTCGGGTCTAGGGTTTCGGGTCTGGGGTTTCGGGTCTCGGGTGACGAGATTGGGGTGTGGTAAACTGGGTTGATGATGGGACTTTTGACCGTATTTTGTGCGGCCGTTTTCTCTACCGATCCTAACACGGTGGCGGCGTTGGGCGAGCGTCTTTTTCAGGATGAGCGGTTTAGCTCGCCGCAGGGGGACATGAACGCTAGCTGTGCTTCGTGTCATATGTCGACCGATCCGCAGGGTCAGCGGGCGTTCACGCAGCAATTGGCGAAGAGCTGGCATCCTTGGCGGAATGAGGACCCGGGCCGCGACACGTTGCGGAACACGCCGACGTTGTTGGATGTTGGGTTGATGGGCCGACTTCACTATGACGGCGAGTTTGGTTCGCTTGAGGAACAGGTCGAGAAGACGTTCCTGGGGCGCAACTTTGGCTGGATGCCGGATGAGCATGACGCGGCACTGAACCAATTTCGCTCGGTGATCGCGGGCGACGCGGAGTATCAGCGGGGATTCGCTTCGATGGGAGTGACGATCGAGTCCGCGAGCGCGGAGGAGTTGCTCGCGGCGGCTGGAAAGTCGGTTGCGGAATTCATGCGGACGATGCGGTCGACGCATGAATCGCCGTATGACGAGTTCATGTCGATGAATGATCTGCCGACGGCGCCGAACGCGGGCGAGGATGCGAAAGCGTTTGGCGGGCGGGTGCGTGCGGCGATTGGTGAACGGGAGAGCGCGGGAACGATTTCGACGCCCGATGGTTTTAGCGATGGCGCTTTGTCAGGACTGAAAATCTTCTTCGAGACCGGCGCGGCTGAGCGTGCGGGGAATTGCGTGACTTGTCACGTGCCGCCGCATTTCACCGACTTCGCGTTTCACAATACGGGCATGACGCAAGAGGAATATGACGCCGCGCATGGTTGGGGTTCCTTCGCGAAACTCGATCTGCCGAGTGCCAG
>JBGTJY010000842.1:0-7461 GCA_041744855.1 Candidatus Hydrogenedentales bacterium | reverse complement strand
ACACGCCGTACAATTTCGTTTGCACGGCGGACATCATCGGCGGCAACTCGGGCAGTCCGGTTGTGAACACGAACGGCGAGTTGGTCGGGATTATTTTTGACGGGAATATGCACAGTCTCATTAGCGACATCGTGTACACGGAAGAGCAAAGCCGCGCCGTGTCGGTGGATTCGCGGGGAATCGTGGAGGCGTTGCAGAAGGTGTATCGCGCGTCGGCATTGGTCGAAGAAATTACCGAATAGCTAGAGGCTACCCCGAAACTTCACTTTCAGTCATTCTGAGCGCGAGCGAAGAATCTCGTTCGCGCTATTTACAGCGGTCATCCGGGCGCCGAGATTCTTCGCTCGCGCTCAGAATGACGAGCGATCGAGAAGGGAGGATTCGAGTTGACACAAGTGCTGCGCACGCCCGATGAACGGTTCGAGAATCTGCCGGATTTTCCGTACGAGCCGAATTATGTGACGGTAAACGGGCTGCGGATTCACTACATCGACGAGGGGCCGAAAATTGCCGGGCCCGTGCTGATGCTGCACGGCGAGCCGTCATGGTGCTATTTGTATCGCAAGATGATTCCCGCGATTGCGGCGGCGGGTCATCGCGCGATTGCGCCCGATTTGGTGGGATTCGGCCGATCGGACAAGTTGCCGCGGCGCGAAGACTACTCGTACCAATTTCACGTGGATATCGTGGAAGGCTTCGTCAAGGCGCTGGACCTGAAGGACATCACGCTCGTGTGTCAGGACTGGGGCGGACTGCTCGGCCTGCGCGTGTTGGCGGCGCATCCGGATCGCTTCGCGCGCGCGGTCGTGGCGAATACGGGTCTGCCGACGGGAGAAGGCAAACCGTCGGAAGGTTTCCTGCAATGGCGGAAGTTCTCGCAAGAAGTCGACAACTTTCATGTCGGCGGCATCGTGAACGGCGGCTGCTCTTCCGATCTTTCGGAAGAGGTCATCGCGGCCTACAACGCGCCGTTCCCTGACGATTCGTACAAGGCCGCGGCGCGGATCTTCCCCATGCTCGTGCCGATTTCGCCGGACGATCCGGCGGCTGCCGCGAACAAGAAAGCGTGGGAAACGTTGACCAAGTTCACGAAGCCCGTGTTGACGGCATTCAGCGATAACGATCCGATTACAAAGGGCGGCGATAAGGTTTTTCAGAAACTGGTCCCCGGCGCGCAGGGGCAGCCGCACACGACGATCGCCAATGCCGGCCATTTCCTGCAGGAAGACCAAGGCGAAGAGTTGGCGCGCGTCGTCGTCGAGTTTATCGCTGCGACGCCGTAGTACCCGGACTCGGCGCGGGGCGGATCGCAAAGAGAAATTTGTCGCGGAATGGGACCGGCGGCAGAAATTCCGCGCCGGCGAAACATTCCTTGTAGTTCTCGATTGGGCGGCGGACGTGGTAGAAGGTGTTCTGTTCGCGCGCGGTCGAGAGGAACGACGTGACGACGAAGACGCCGTTCGTGTCGAGGTGCGACGCGACGTTGGACATCGCGCGCCGGAACTTGTCGTCATCGACGATGTGTTGCGTCACGTCGATCATGACGATCGCGTCGAACGTTCCCGATGGCGCGGTCGTCGTGATGTCCTGCTGAACGAACTCGAACCCCGGAAAACGATCGCGCAACGTCGGGAAGAGGGCGTCGGTGATGTCCAGACCCGTGTAGTCCGCGCAGCCGAGGCCACGAACGATGTCGGTGTAGAAGCCCGTTCCGCATCCGATCTCGAGCACGCATTTGTCTTTGAAACTGATGTCGTGTTGATGGCAGAAGTCGATGAACACCGCGCGTGCTTGCTCGTACATCGCCTCGTTTTCGGCCTGGGTGCGAGTCCAAATGCCGACGCCGCGTTTGTCCAGGCCGTACTTGCTCAGGCGATCGTGCCAGTAGGTCTCCGACCGGTAGCCGCCGTTGCGCGCGTATTTCCATCGCTCGAGAAAATACTTCACGCGTCGTTGGATTGGCGCAGCAGGGTTGCGAAGCAATCGAAGAATGCGACTCATGTTGGAGAACATAGCAAATAAACGCGGCGTGCGGGAAGGACGAATACAAGCCCGGGCGCGGTGCGCATAGTTCCGGTAGATTCAGTTTGGGATACGGTCGCGGAGCTTCGTTGCATGGGCATACCAATTTTTCAGGTTGACGCGTTCACGGCGGAGGCTTTCGGTGGCAACCCCGCGGCGATATGCCTGCTGGATACGGCCGCCGATGCCGAGTGGATGCAGGCCGTGGCGGCGGAAATGAACCTGAGCGAGACGGCGTACCTGATACCGCTGTCGGATGGCTACGACCTGCGATGGTTTACGCCGCTCCGGGAAGTGGACTTGTGTGGGCACGCGACGTTAGCCTCGGCGCACGTGCTGTGGGAGCAAGGCCGCGTGGAGGCCGACGCGCGCTGCGATTTTCATACGCGGAGCGGATTGCTGACCGCTGTGAAGAACGACGGTTGGATTCGGATGACGTTTCCGCTGGGAAGTCTGCAGCCGATCTCGCCGGATCCGCGCGTTGCCGCTGCGTTGGGGATAACGCCTCTTCGCGCTGCTGCGAACGCGCTCGGTTACTTGTTGTTCGAAGTGGAGAACGAATCGGTCGTGCGCGGACTGTCGCCGGATTTCCGGACTTTGAACGAATTCGATCATCACGCGTATGTCGTGACGAGCAAGAGCGATACCCCGGCGTTCGATTTCGTGTCGCGCTTTTTCGCGCCCCGATTCGGTATCGATGAAGACCCCGTGACCGGCTCGGCGCACTGCATCCTCGGTGCGTATTGGAGCGAGCAGATGGGCAAGCGATCGTTCATGGCGCAACAGGCTTCGAAACGGGGCGGGGTGATCAAGGTCGAAGTCGACGCGCCGAAGGTGCATCTGTCGGGGCAGGCGGTCACGGTTTTCGAGGGTACGCTGCGCAACAGCACGTCCTGGATTTAGACGTGTTACCAAGCCCTCCGTCATTCCCGCGCAGGCGGGAATCTCTAGAATGAACTCGGAGCGCCGGATCGAGGTAGAGATTCCCGCCTGCGCGGGAATGACGGTGAGTGCGCGTTAGACGCGTCGGCCCGTGTTCGCCTACCATAGGCCGCTTTCCTGGGGTATCACGAGAGGAAACCAATGGCGACCATCAACGCGAATTACGCAAAGCTACAAGCGGGGTATTTGTTTCCGGAGATTGCGCGCCGCACGCGTGAGTTTCAGGCGGCGCATCCGGACGCGCAGATCATGCGGCTTGGTATTGGCGATACGACGCAGCCGCTAACGCCCTCCGTGATCGCGGGGCTGCATCAAGCGGTCGGACGCCTCTCGGGCGAAAGCACGTACACCGGCTACGGCGATGGTGAGGGGACGCCCGAGCTGCGCAACGCGATCGCGAATCACTACAAGAAATTCGGCGTGCAACTCGACGCGCAGGACATATTCGTCAGCGACGGCGCGAAGACGGATTCAGCGAACATTCAGTCGATCTTTGGCGAGAAGAACGTCGTCGCCGTGCAAGACCCGGCATATCCCGTCTATGTCGACAGCAACGTAATCAGCGGGCGGACGGGCGCGGGCAGCAACGGTCAGTACGCGGGCATCGTCTATATGCCGTGTACCGAGGCGAACGGATTTTTCCCCGAGTTGCCGAAGCAAAAGGTCGACTTGATCTACATTTGCAGCCCGAATAATCCGACGGGCGCGGTGGCGACGATTCATCAACTCAAGTCGTTTGTCGACTACGCGCGCGCAAACAACGCGGTGATTATTTTCGATTCGGCGTATTCCTTCTTCATCAAAGACACGCGGCTGCCGCGATCCATCTACGAAGTGGAAGGCGCGAAAGAGTGCGCGATCGAGTTGAGCAGCTTCTCGAAGATTGCCGGGTTCACCGGCGTGCGCTTGGGGTGGACTATCGTGCCGCAGGCGTTGCGCTGCGAAGATGCCGAGCCCGGCAAGCTCAACGCAGTGTGGCGGCGGCGTCAGAACACGATGTTCAACGGCGCGTCGAACATTGTGCAAGCGGGGGGCGTGGCCGTGTTGTCGGACGAAGGCCAGGGGGAATGCCAAGGTCTCGTCGATTACTACATGGCGAACGCGAAGATCATTCGCACGGGCCTCGAATCGCTCGGCATAAAATGCTACGGCGGCGACAACGCGCCGTACGTGTGGCTGCGCACGCCGGGCGGGATGAAGTCATGGGAGTTCTTCGACAAACTGCTGAACGAGGCGAACGTCGTGGGGACGCCGGGGTCCGGATTCGGTCCGAGTGGCGAGGGATTTTTCCGTCTGAGTTCATTCGGGCGGCGCGAGAATGTCGAGCGGGCCGTGCAGGCGATTAAGGACCGGCTAAAGTTGTAGCGAACGGGATTAGTAGCTCGCCAGTTCCTTGCGCGTCTTTGCGCTGAGGACCACTGTGTCGTGGATGTGGAAATCGGAGACGGATTCGACTTCGACTTCGCGCTCGAATTGTTCGGCGATGGCCTTGACTTGCGCGCTGTTTTCGTTGCGGAGACGTCGGGCTACATCGGGGTGGACTTGCACGATGACGCGTTTCTCGCGTGACGCGCAGAAGAGGCTTTGCAGGCGGCGCAAGATGTCGAAAGTCATGGTCGTGACGGAGCGAACGACGCCGGAACCCTCGCAATAGGGGCACGGCTGCGATAGCGCGCGGACGAGGTTGTGCTTCACGCGTTTGCGCGTCATTTCGATCATGCCGAGCTCGGATATTTCCGACACGGTCGTCTTCGCGCGGTCGTGTTGCAGGCACTCGTGGACTTTGCGGAAGAGCTTCGCGCGGTTCGCGTGCTGCTCCATGTCGATGAAATCGCACACGATGATGCCGCCCATGTCCCGCAGGCGGACCTGGTGCGCGATTTCTTCCGCGGCTTCGAGATTCGTCTTGAGGGCCGTTTCTTCGAGGCGTTTGCGGCCCGTGAATTTGCCGGTATTCACGTCGATGGCGACGAGCGCTTCCGTTTGATCGATCACGATATGGCCGCCGCTTTTGAGGAAAACTTTGCGGCGCAGGGCCTTGGCAATTTCTTCCTCGAGTCCGCTCTTCTCGAATAGCGGCCGCTTGGCGTCGTAGAGCTTGCAGTTCGCCTTTAGATGCGGCGAAAAATTCTCGAGGAAATCGAGGATGTTCTGATACTGCTCTTTGTCGTCGATCGTGAGTTTCTTGACGTCGTCGGTGAACGTGTCGCGCACCACGCGCAAGATGGGATTCAGGTCTTCATACAGCAGCGGCGATTCGCGTTTGCGCTCCATTTTCTTTTTCACTTTTTCCCACAAGCGATTGAGGTAATGGAGGTCGTCCTGGATTTCCGGTTTGGGTTTGCCTTCGCCGGCAGTGCGGAGAATCAGGCCGAATTTACGGTTGCCGCGAAATTGCCGGAGGATGCCTTTCAACCGATCGCGTTCCTTTTCATCGCCGATGCGGCGCGACACGCCGAGCGTCTGCACCGTGGGCATCAACACGGCGTAGCGTCCAGGCAGCGTGACGAAGTTCGTCAGCCGGACGCCTTTGTCGCCCAAAGTGTCTTTCGTGACCTGGACCATGATGTCCTGGTTTTTCTTGAGGATTTCCTCGATACCGGCGCGTTTCGCGTGGCGCGAACGCGAGCGCGGCATCGCTGGGCCGTCTTCGAAATCGAAGTCGCCGGTGCCTTCGAGGCCCGCGATGTCGGAGACATACAAGAAGCCATTTTTCCCGAGACCGATGTCAACGAAGGCGGCCTGAATACCCGGGATAATGGAATCCACGCGCCCGCGATAGATGTTGCCGACGACGCTGCGTTCTTCCTGGCGTTCGATGCTCAGTTCGGCGAGGCGATGGTTTTCCAGAAGGGCGATGCGGGTTTCGAGCGAGGTGACATTGATAACGAATTCTTTCATAGACGATGAACGAGTGCTTTCTGAATTGTGCAGTAAACTTAGGGGGTTAGTGCTTGCCGGCGCGAACGTACACTCAAAAGCACCCCAACGCAGAGCATGGTCGTGAGGTAGAAGTTACCTCCGTAACTCAGGAAGGGAAGCGGAATGCCCGTGACCGGCATGAGGCCGACGGTAATTGCGATGTTCACAAAGATGTGGAAGAACAGCAGCGCCACGATACCCACGACCAGCAGCGCGCCGGAATTCTCGGGACAATTCTGCGCGAAGGTCAGGCCGCGTAACAAGAGCAACCCGAACAACGCAACCACAAGCACGGCCCCCATGAATCCCCACTCCTCGGCGAGAAGCGAAAAGATGAAGTCCGTGTGGTGCTCTGGCAGGTAACTGAGATACGTTTGCGTGCCCTCGCGGTAGCCCTTGCCCGTCATGCCCCCGCTGCCCACCGTAATCATACTCTGAATGGTGTGGTAGCCGGAACCTTGGGGATCGGCGTCGGGCTGGAGGAACGCGAGGACGCGGGTTTTCTGGTAATCCTTCATTTGCGACCAACCGATGGGCAACGCGGAAAGCCCCGTGAGCACGAGCGCGAGCAAATGCCAGCGTTTGCAGCCGGCCATGAAAATCATCGCGATCACGATAGGGCCGAGCGCGGCGGCCGTGCCGAGGTTAGGTTGCTTGAGAATCAGCAATGCGGGAACGGCGGCGATGACGAATGTCAGCAGGAACCACGGGAGTTTCTGGATGCGCGGCCCGAGTAGGTTGAAATACCACGCGAGCATGAAAATCAGCGCGAGTTTGGACTGCTCAGAAGGCTGAATGCGGACAGGCCCGATCTGCAGCCATCGTTGCGCGCCCTTGACCTCGACGCCAAACAGCAGCACTGCGACGAGCAAAGCCACCACGACGGCGTAAAAGAGAGGACCCAACGACACGAGCGCACGGTAGTCCACGCAGGCGAGAATGATCGCGAGCACGAGACCGACACTGAAGAAGCCAAGCTGCTTGACGTAGTACGGCGGCGAGACATTCGTGCTGCGATCGGCGCTGATCAGTGTGACGATGCCCACTGCCGCGACGAGACCCACGAGCAAGAGAAACAGCGGGTCGATCCGCCGCAGGTTACGGATATTGAATACGCCGATGTGATCCTCGAGCATCGGCTGCAGGGCGAGCTTCATTCCGCGCGGTCCTCGATTTGCGCCGCTTGCTCGACTTGGGCCCCTTGCTCGACCTGCGCCACGTGATATGCAGGTGTCGCGCGCGGGCCGTAGTAGAATTCGATGATGTCCTTTGCGAGCGGCGCCGCCTCGCTGCTGCCGTGGTGACCGTGCTCGACGAGGATGCACATCGCGATGGGCCGCTCCGGATCGATTACGCCTGCGATAAACCACGCGTGATCGCGCATGTGTTTGGGGATGTCTTCTTCCGTCGCGTACTTCTCGTGTTGCGAAAGACTCATAATCTGCGCTGAGCCCGTCTTCCCGATGACGCGCATGCCTTTTACTGCCGCTTCCTTGCCCGTGCCAGTCGGCGCGGGCGGACCTTTCTCGACGCACTTCTGCATGCCGGCGAGCAGCACCGCATGCGTGGCTTCGC
>JBGTJY010000841.1:0-2453 GCA_041744855.1 Candidatus Hydrogenedentales bacterium | reverse complement strand
GATTGCTGACACCGGGCGCGTTCGAAATCGAGCATGTGTCGATCGGTCCCAATCGCGAATGGATCTATTTCGCGTCGAATCAAGACGACATCGATCGCAAACATTTGTGGCGCGTGAACGTATCCGGCGGCGCGGTCGAGCGCCTTACCGAAGGCAACGGCATCGAGTGGTCGCCGGAATTGCTCAGCGACGGCGAAACGCTCGCGTTCCTGCGATCGGACGCGCGCATGCCCGCACGGCCCGCGGTGCGTTCGCCGAATGGCACGATTCGCGACCTCGCGCCGCAATGGATCCCCGCGGAATTTCCCAGCGACAAACTGGTCGGGCCTGAGGCGATCAAGATCACGGCGACCGACGGCATGGAAATTCCGGCGCAGTTATTCGCGGGTCAAGGCGTGGTCGAATCGAAGCGTCCCGCGCTGATATTTCTGCACGGCGGATCGCGGCGGCAGATGTTGCTGGGCTGGCACTACACGGACTATTACCACAACACGTACGGGCTTTGTCAGTACTTCGCGTCGCGCGGCTACGTCGTGCTGAGCCTCAATTATCGCAGCGGCACCGGCTACGGAATGGAATTTCGCGAAGCGCTGAATTACGGCGCGACGGGTGCCAGCGAATTCAACGATGTCTTGGGCGCGGGACTCTATTTGAAGAACCGACCCGACGTGGACCCCGCGCGCATCGGCCTGTGGGGTGGGTCGTACGGCGGATTCCTCACCGCGATGGGACTCGCGAAGGCGTCCGATTTATTCGCGGCGGGCGTCGACATCCACGGCGTGCACGATTGGAACGTCGCGATTAGGAATTTCATGCCGTCGTACAATCCGCTGGTCGATCCGGATCGCGCCGAGATTGCGTTCGAATCCTCGCCGCTGGCCTACGTCGATCAATGGCGATCACCGGTGCTGCTCATCCACGGGGACGACGATCGCAACGTCGCTTTCAGCGAGACGGCGACGCTGGCCGCCGCGCTGAGGAAACGGGGCGTGCACTTCGAACAGCTCGTGCTGCCGGACGAGGTGCACAATTTCCTGCTGTACAGGAATTGGATGACGGTTTCGGCCGCAACGGTCAATTTCCTCGAACGACACCTAGGCGCTCCTCGCTGAGTCAGATTGCAAAGTCAGGAGAGAAATAGATCGTGGGCACGTTGCGCGATAGCTCTCAAAAAAAGTTCGATCCGCGCGCGGTGACTCGTCCCGATCCCGCGCTGCTTCGCTATTACTTCGTCCAGTCGTTGTTCGCACTCGTCTTCTTTCCAATCCCGTTTATTCCGCTGTATTTGAAATACATCACGCTGCGTTATCACGTTCAGGAAGACGGCATCTCCGTACGCTGGGGTGTTTTCTTCCAACGCGAAGTGCACCTCACCTATCGCCGCATCCAGGACATTCACGTGACGTGCGGGCTCATTCAGCGCTGGATGGGCCTGGCCACGATCGGCATCCAAACGGCGTCGGGAAGCGCGACACCCGAGATGAACATCGAAGGAATCCTCGAAGCAGAGGCGTTTCGCGATTTCCTGTATGACAACATGCGCGGCGCGCGCGGGGAGGTCGCAGCCGCCACGAAAGAGCCCGATATGGCGCTAGCGCTACTGCATGAAATCCGCGATTTGTTACGGCACGTTGTCAAACCGAAGCCGTGACCATGCGGACCGACGAATCGCGAGTCCCGTGGGTCTACAAGGGTATTTGGGGCGCAATCACGCGCTGGTTTCGCTTGCCTGCCGAACCGCCCACATTGCCGGCGGGCGACCAGTCGTTGGTGCGGAGCTTCCATCCGGCGGAGGGTTGGTTGCGCTATCAGAAATTCGTCTTCTGGATTCTATTGACGCTGATCGATGGGCTGATTTTATTGGGATGGCTCGTGCTCACGATCGCAGCGCCCGCGATCGGGATCGTTCTCGCGCCGATTGCCTTCGCGATCGCGGTGTTGCCGGATCTCGTGGCCTATCTCGCGATTCACCTGAACTACGACAACACCTGGTACGTGCTGTCGGATCGCAGTGCGCGCATTCGAAGCGGCGTGTGGATCGTCAAGGAAATGACGATCACGTTCGAGAACGTGCAAAACGTGACGGTGACGCAAGGACCCATTCAACGCTATTTCGGCATTGCGAACGTCGTCGTCGATACAGCCGGCGGTGCTCAGGCGAAATCCGGCGAGCACAAATCCCACGCAACGCACGAGGGCAGGATGGAAGGAATCGACAACGCGGAAGAAATCCGCGAGTTAATCTTGGGCCGCATGCGGAGTTCTCAGTCGGCTGGCCTTGGCGATGAGGCCGCTGCGCGTCGCCAGACCGATTCAGGGTGGAAGCCGGAACACGTCACTGCGCTTCGGGAGATCCGCGATACGTTGCGGGAGGCTGCTGAAGGTAAGGCTTAACTTGTCGGTGCGGCTTCAACGAGTCAAAAACTTAGCGGCGGGTTTCTCTTCTCGCGTCA
>JBGTJY010000840.1:0-3557 GCA_041744855.1 Candidatus Hydrogenedentales bacterium | reverse complement strand
CGCCGGGAATGCAATTGTCGAAGTTTTCCGTACAATCGCTGAGCTCGACGGCATAGCTCGGATCCGTCGCCTCTACCAGGAACGAGGACACGTCGCCCATCAACGCTATGTTTACATTGTCTTCCTCGGCGCATAGCGTCTCGACGGAATCGTTGAACGCGGCGATGCCTTCGTCACCTTCGCCGCCGATCCCGATGCCCTCGCCTGCGAGGGCGGCTTGCGGCATTTCCTCGAGATTGGAGACGAAGAGCGTGCCGATGAAGGCGACGTTCACGGCGAATACCCGCCGCATTGCGTGTCTCATGAGACACTCCTTGCTCCGCTTTTATCGGCGAGGCGACCTGCAGTCATCGTACACGCACGCGATGCCATACGAACCGATCCGCCTGTCTAATTCACGGCTACGGCGGAACGATGTCAGGCTTCGACCAGCCTCGTTCGCCGTGACAAGCGCCCGGCCATGAATATCGCGGCCAACGCGAGCGCCATGAAGAACGCATCGCCAAAGAAGGACGGCGGAACTGCGATTGCCGTGTTCTCGTCATCTTCGTCTTCGCCGGCGCAGCCGCCGTCGTCACCGAGTAAGGGCCGACGCGTGGCGAACGCGATGTATTGGCCCAAATCCGGTTCGCCGAATACGAGCACCGCGCTGAGGTATTCGCGCGCGTTGGTCATGCCGTCACCATCGAAATCGCCCGTGCCGGCAAACGCGCTGACTACTCCCGCGTCGTGCTCAATCGTCACGACTTCGAGACCGGCAGGCAGCGGGTCCTCGAGCGCATCGTCGAGCGCGTCTTGCATGTTCTCGCTGATGGTGCTGAGCGCGGCGAGGAGTTCGGGATGTACGTCCAGTGCGAGGCCTTTTGCATCCGCCTGGTCGAGGATCAGTTCGAGATTACTCGCGATGGCCTCTTGGGTCCGGTCGCGCAATGCCGCGGAAGTTTGGAGCACGTTGCACGCGGCGAATTCGACGAGCGCCAATCCAAACTCATCGGGAACGCCGTCGCCGTCGATGTCGTCTTCCGCGCTGACGGCGGTGCGAAACGCGGCGAGTTGGTCCTGCACGTCGTTCAGGTCACTGCAGACGCCGGGTTCTCCTTCGCCTTCGCCCTCGCCGCCAGTAGCGGGGACGACCGTGATGACGCCGCGCATGTTGAAGAAAAAGTCGGGCTCGCTGTAGTAGGGGAAGACGCCTTCCTCTTCGAAGGTGTGCTCGAAGACGGTGCCAGTGTCGCCCGTTGGGAGGCCGGAATCGAAAATCTCGCCGTCGTCCTGCGCGCCTGGCGGTCCTTCGCCGTTGACGACGTTGTGCCGCCCGCCGACCCAATCCCAACGGACGGTGTCGCCGACTTCGATGGTCAAGGTTGCGGGTTCGAATCTATTCGAGACCAGGAGATCGACTTCGTGGGTTTCCTGGGCTCGAGCGAGAAGCGGCGTCGAACAGAAGATTGCTGCGAGCAGAGTGAGTTGCGGTGCACGCATAGGGACTCCTTTATGTATAGACTTGGACATTCATTATACTGGCGAGGCGGGTTGACGTTTCGTAGTCGAGGGCAGAGGCTTGAGCATGCGTCCCGATTCCAATCGCCGTAAAGTAACGCGCGGTGTCAATTCTCCGCAACGGCCGGGCCGGGCCATTCTTTTCGCGGCGCTCGTCGTTGTCGTTCTCGGGATCGTCATTCGTTTCGCGAACGCGCCCGACGAACCCACCGAGGCGCAACCGGCCGTCATCTCTGCGCCATCTGTCCAAACCCAGGCAGCCATAGAGCGCGAAGAGCAAATCAGTCCCCGGCATGAGCCATCGCTTCCGTTCGAGTTGCGGCCCGCTCGGCTTCCGAAAACTTCGGACGAGTCCCAAGCCAATCCTGAAGAGGAAAGTCCTTACGAAGGCGAGTGGAATGCGTACATCGAAATGGATGGGACGGAGATCTTTTTTGCCCGCGCGACGTTTACGCTGCGGGAAGGGAACGGTATTGTTCTCGGAGGTGACTTCGCTGAGGATGCGTTGTTTAGCGAATTGACGCTCGTCGGGTCGAAGGTGACGGCGGAGTCGGATTTGAGTGGACGTCCGCTCGAGTATTCGGGTGCATTCAATGCAGCCGTGACCGAGCTATACGGTACCATTCGCGGCGACGAGAATGGCGAGCAGATGCAGGCGACCCTGAGGTTCGTGAAAATGACCCAGGACGAACTGGCGCGAGAAACCAGAATCGACGGCTACACGCGCGAGGTGGAAGAGATGCTCAGCGCGATCTACGCTTACTCGAACGACCACGATGGCGCGATTCCCGAAAACCTTGAGGCGCTGATCCCCGATTATTTGCCGAATCGCTTTGCCATCGAGAACGTTGCGGATCGACACGTCGCGTTCGATTCCGATGCCTTGATGGCGGAACGTCTGGGCATCCAGGGCTTGCCTCCTTTGAATTCGACAATGCCGGAAGATTTGATCGAATACGAAGCTCAGTTGCAACAGGCCTGGGGCGACACGCTGTACAACCCGCGGCCATTGATCACGGTAACCTACGAACGCGGTGAAATAACGATGATCCGCGACCGTTACGGTGTTCGCGAGGAGGGTGCGCGTCAACCTGGGACAGCCGAACATAGTGGGAACCCGGAAGCCCGCAACCCTGCAATACGAGCGTCCTGCGCGAATAACCTCAAACAACTCGGTCTTATCTCGAAAATGTTCTCGAACGAACAAGGCGACGATCGCTTTCCTGCCGGACCCCACCACCTCTATCCCGAGTACATGCCTGATCCCCGCGTTCTGGCCTGCCCCAATGCCCCATCGGGTACGATTAGCTATCGATGGGTCTTTCCGGCCGCGAACGAGGCGGAGCTCGTCGAGGTCTATTCTCAAGTTACGGGCGAGCCACCAAATTGGACACTCGCCGATAGTCTCGTGCCGCTCATGATCGAGACCCATCTGTGCGCGGGTGACGAAGGCTCGAACGTGCTGTTCGAGGACGGCCATGTTGAATTCATGACGCCGGAGGAATTTGCGCTACGGGTGGAGCCGTACCTGAGCGCCAGGATTCACTAACCGGGTCGCGAAGAGGACTACGGCAGGAGGGAGGTCAGATCGCGTGTCAGCTCGATCGAGCCTTCGTCTTCCGTCGCTTCGTAATAGCCTCGGATGTAGCCCGCATCGTCGACGAGCACGAAGCGCGTGCTGTGCATGATCGGTTCGTCGACGGAGCCGAGCTTAAAGCCTTCGACCGCGAGGGCGTGGATCGCGTCGCGATCGCCAGTGAGAAAATGCCAGCGCGAGGTATCGGCGGTGTAGCGCGCCGCGTATTCGCGAAGGACTTCCGGCGTGTCGACTTCGGGATTCACCGAGATCGAAAGGAAACCCACGCGCGGGTTGTCGGCAAAGGCCTCGTAGAGGTCGGCCATGCGGCTCGACATCAGCGGGCAGGGGCCGGCGCAACTGGTGAACATGAAATCCGCGACCCAGAATTTCCCCTCGAGTTGCGCGCGGCGAAATGGTTCGCCACTCGAATCGATCAAATCGAACTCGGGCAGTGGATACAGTTTCGGCAGCCGGTCGC
>JBGTJY010000839.1:0-6159 GCA_041744855.1 Candidatus Hydrogenedentales bacterium | reverse complement strand
GGGTTCAACTCGAGGCTGGGCTGGATCGTTTGGACGCGCGGATTCAGCCCGCGGATCGGTGCGGCGCTCCGCTTCGGTCCGACGATCGGCAGGTTCAGTGCGGCGCTCGGCAGGTTCAGTGCGGCGCTCGGCAGGTTCCGTGCGGCGCTCGGCAGGTTCAGTGCGGCGCGCGGCGGAGTGCTGAAGTTGCCGCTCGTCCGGCTCGCGTCGCGCGACCTGCTCGGTCTCGATTTTCCGGCGTTCGGTTTTGAAGCGATCGACCTCTTGCGCGCGCGTTTGCATTTGCTTGCGTTCGTCTTCACTCACGCGTTGAAGACGGACCGGCGACGTATCGCTTTTCCCGACTTCGTCGAGGCGCTTCGCAACGACCATGTTGCGCGAATCGTCGGCCCTGCGGGTATTCACCACTTCGACCTGCTGGGCGAGCGTGCGGGGCGGCCGCGCATCTATGTGTTCACGGCGGAAATTGAAGTCGATGTCGATGTTGACGTCCCAATCCGGGTCGCGCTCCAATTGCCTTGCGCGGAAGTGGCGGTAGTTGGAGTCACCGCCGTATCTATACGCACTCTTCGACCACCACGGATAGATGCCGCGTTGTTCGTAGTGGCGATCGTAGTAGTCGCCGAAGAAGTAGTGGCGGGTGAAAGGCCGCACGAAGAGGTTCAAGACGATTACGTTGAGATCGATGACGATGGCCGGCGAGTGGTAATAGTTGGGACGGCGGTAGATGGGCGCCGTATAGTAGACTGGCGCGAAGATCACGCCGCGATGCCGGATGTCATAGTCCCAGCATCCGGAAACGTAGGCGTAGCCGCGCGGGGTCCACGAATAGTACGCGGGTACCCAGGTCCAGTCGGGCCTTTGGATTACCCAGTAACCCGGCTGCCAGGCGTAGTCATTCGAGTGCCAAACCCATGAACCTTCGGTCCAGACGTAATTGGATGCGGGCGGGGGCGAACTGGCGCCAATTTCGAGAGGGGTTGGCGGCTGCGAATAGTAGGTGACCTCCTCTTGGGCGACGTCCCCCCAGAATCCAGCGACGAATTGCCAACCGCCTGAGGCTGAGGTCCAGTATCCGGATATCCACTGGCGGTCGGGCGGGATATCGCGCCAAACGCCGCTTATCCAGATGAAGTCGTTTCGGTCGTCGTCCCAGGCCCAATAGCCGGGAATCCAGACGACGTTGTCACCTTCCGGGCGTTGATTGGGCGGTAGTTCGGTGATTTGATCGGGCGGCGCTACAGCGATTAGGGGTGTTGGTCCCGCGGAGCCGGTAGAGGCCGATTGCGCGAAGGCCTCGTGAACAGGCCCGCGGGTGAGGATTTCAAAGCCGTCCTGGGACTGGGGGTTCTGCGCGGCGACAATCGCGGGAAAGAGACTCGCGACGCATAGTCCGATGACGGACGCCGAGAGAGTCGGAGTGGGACGGGAAGGTTTCATGGGGCCGTACTCCCTAAAGTACTAAAATTGTCTAAACACATTTCTATAGAGTTCGAGTTCGGCGTATAGACGACAAACGCGCTCGCAAGATTCAGAGCAACGGCTGTGCCGTGGACGATAACTGTGATAATTGAGACAACGGTGAAAATTGCTAGGAGTGGCACCTGATCAGGAGAATTTACGTATCATATTGACACGGCTCGGACTGTTTATCGACAGGGTCGGGTAAAAGGAATCGCGGGTAAGGTACGGGCCTTTCGCGGGCATGGAATAGCAATTTCAGTAAATCCGTTCTATGTGCGACTGGCGGTCCTGTTCAGACGGCAAATTCGTTCCTAGCTACTGGAAATGCTAAAATCTGGTCTGGCAGAATTGGGTGGTTGTGTGGACCGGAAGGTACCGGTCCGTAATGGGAGAAGTGGAATCATGGGCAAGGCAATCAGGCTATTGACGCTAGTGGGTACGGTCGCGATGTTATGCGCGTGTCCGCCTGGAGAAGAAATCGAGGCGCGGTATGACCCCGCGCCCGATGCAGAGGACTCCGAAATACTGGGTAACTTCTCGGTGCGCAGCCGCTGGCAGAAGGACGCGTTGACCTATTTCATCGAGTCGTACTCGAACGACATGAACCAGCAGGATCAACGGGATCTGGTCGTGCAGGCGCTGGCGAAGTGGCGCGCGGTGGTGCCGTTGGAATTTCAGGAAGTAAACTCGAAAGGCCAGGCGGACATCATCGTCGGGTTCGGCTCCGGCGACCACTGCGGGCTCTATCAGGTCTCGCTGGGTGGGGATGAGTGTTTTGCGGACGCGGGATTCGATGGCGAGAGCGGAGTTCTCGCGCACTGCTACTACCCGAACCAGGGCAACATTTCGGGTGACGCGCATTTCGACGACGACGAGACCTATACGGCGGATAACGGCTCGACGACGGAGGTGCGCTTCCTGGAAGTGGCGACGCACGAATTCGGCCATGGCCTCGGGCTGGATCACAGCGACGACCAGAACGCGATCATGTTTCCGAGTTACTCGGGCGGACTCATCAAGCTGAACCTCGGCAGTGACGACATCGCTGGTATTCAGAGTTTGTATGGGGCGCGCGATGGCAGCGCACCGCCGGATTCGCCCGGCACGCCGGATTTCCCGGATGACGAACCCGTACCCGTGAACCCGAATAACCCTAGCGAGGTCGACTCCGACGGCGATATGCTCACGGACGAGATCGAGCTTTACTACGTCGGCACGGATCCGCGGGACGACGACACGGATGGCGACGGGCTCATCGACTACGAGGTTGTGTTCGGACTGAACCCGCTCAATGCCGATACGGATGGCGACGGGGTCGACGATTTGGCCGAGATTGAGAATGGCACCGACCCACTCGTGCCGAACTTCGGTGGCGGCGGCGGCGCGCCGGCGGGACTCATCGGCTATTACATCGGCTTTGACCAATTCGACTCGTTGCTGGAATTCGAAGTGTACTCTGATGGCTCGGTTCTGGGCTTCTTGACGTATTTGCAGTACGGATACACCGTCCAAGTGCCGTTGTACGGCGCGATCGATGGGACCGGTTTCATCGCGATGGTTTCGGGTGACTACTTCTTCTATTTGGAAGGCCAGGTCTTCCTGGATGGATCGGCGGGCGGCACGCTGAGCACCGCGGGCGGGGCGTTCATCAATTGGATCGCCGAGTATGCCCAGAAGAAGTTGACGAAATCGGAGTCGGAGAGTTTGCTGAGCCCGGACGGCACGCCGAACTCCTATCAGCCGGTTCCGGATGAGAAGAGCGATCAGCTTCATCCGATTCATTCGCGGGTGAATTGGCGTCTCGAACACGCACACTGATTTGTGACGAGATTGGAAGTTTGCCCGGCAGGGGTTTGATCTCCTGCCGGGACTTTTTTTTGGGGGCACCACTGCATCACCACGAAGTGCACGAAGTACACGAAGAATTGCGAAGGTAGAGTTAGTTAGAAGGTTCTTTTTCTGAATCACGACGCCGATAATTGGTTGAAGCTGTCCCAAAACCCAAGAGCCCGTCATTCTGAGCGCGAGCGAAGAATCTTTGCCCCAGGATGACCACAGTAAATGGCGCGACGAGATACTTCGCTCGCGCTCAGCATGACCGAAAAGGAAGTTTTGGGATAGCCTCTGGAAATGTTCTGTAGCAGCGCGAATTCGGTTTTACATTTCAACAATCCATTTCTTCTTCTTTTATTTCTCTCAAGACCTCTTCGTGTCCTTCGTGCTCTTTGTGGTGAAAAGTACGAGACCGAGTTTTGATATCGTAGCGACATGAGTTCTGGCGGATCGAGATGCCCGTTACCGAGGGGGTCGATCGAAAAATCGGAGGATATCGGAATGACTCCGACGAACCGTCCGCGGCTGTTGATGTGCCGTCCGACGCATTACGGCATTCGCTATGTCATCAATCCGTGGATGGACGGGAATGTCGGTCGCGTCGACGTTGCGCGGGCACGGGACCAATGGGATGCGTTGCACGGGACACTTTCTGAACTCGCGGACATCGAACTGATCGAGCCGGTCGAAGGGTTGCCCGATATGCCCTTCTCCGCGAATTTCGGACTCGTGTGCCGGGATCGATTTTTCGTGTCGCGTTTTCGATTCGATCAGCGCGCGGGTGAAACGCCGCACGCGGCGCGTTGGTTTGCCGATCACGGGGTTGAGGTTGCGCAGATCGCGGATCCAGGATCGTTCGAGGGTGAGGGCGATGCGCTATTCCAGCCCGGCGAGGCGCTGCTCTGGGGCGGCTACGGCGTGCGGACTTCGCTGCAGGTGTATCGCGAGTTGCGGGAATCGCTTGCGGTCGAGATCGCGTTGCTACGGCTCGTCGATGAGCGGTTCTATCACCTCGACACGTGCTTTTGTCCGCTGCCGAATGGCCGCGTTCTTTTTTATCCGCCGGCCTTCGATCAGGAATCGGTCGACGCGATTCGGCATCGATTCAGCGCGGAGAATCGCATCGAACTTTCAGATGTGGATGCGTTGCAATTCGCGTGCAACGCCGTCGTGCTTGGCGACTCGATCGTGACGAATGCCGCGAGCGCTGCGCTTCGCGCACGGCTGGGCGAATGGGGATACGCGGTTCGGGCGTGTCCGCTTTCAGAGTTTTTGCTTGCGGGCGGCGGCGCGAAATGTCTCGTGTTGCGGCTCGACAACGATCCGCCGAAACAGGAGCACACGCATGATAGCTCTGAGTTCATTCCGGAACGCATGGTGCGGCTGCAGGGGCAACTGCTCGATAGCGGGCTGATGAACGTCGTGCTGGATGGGATCACGGAAGGCGGCGGGAGTTTCGAGATTCAGGAATTTACGGCGGGCATTCGGCACGATCAGGAATCGACCTCGACAATGCGGGTTGTCGCGCCAAACACCGCGCGGCTCGACACGATTCTGCATCGTCTGATTCAGCTTGGCGCGCAGGTGACGGATGCGGATGTCGATGCGCGACTCGAAGCCGTGACGAAGGACGGTGTTGCGCCGCAGGATTTTTACAGCACGACGATTTATCCGACCGACCTGCGCGTGAACGGGGAATGGTTGCGCGCGGCGAAACAGCGCATGGATGCCGTGATTGTCGTGCGCGACGCGCAAGCGGTGTGCACCTTGATACGCGATTTACGCACGGGCGATCGCGTGGTTTGCGGCGTGGATGGGATTCGTATTCACGCGAAGAGCACGGCTACGCGCAGCCACGGGTTTGAGTTCATGTCGTCGGGCGTTTCGAGCGAACGGCGCGTCGAGCTTGCGGTGGATTCCGTTGCATGGGAAATGCGCCGGGTGAAAGAGCAGGGCGGGAAGATCGTCGTAGTCGCGGGGCCGGTTGTCATTCATACGGGTGGCGGCCCGTACTTGGCTCAGTTGATTCGGCTTGGCTACGTGCAGGCGCTGTTGGGCGGGAACGCGATCGCCGTGCACGATTTGGAGTCGAACCGATTTGGCACGTCGCTCGGCGTCGATCTCGAACGCGGCGTTGGCGTCGAGGGCGGACATCGGCACCATTTGCAGATTATCAATCAGGTGCGGGCTTGCGGCGGGATCGCGCAAGCGGTCGAGCAGGGCGTAGTCAGCGCGGGGATTTTTTACGAGTGCGTCCGGCGGGGCGTTCCGTTCGCGTTGGCCGGATCGATACGCGACGATGGACCGTTGCCGGAAACGGAGATGGATCTCATCGAAGCGCAACGGGAATATGCGCGGCTGATCGAGGGCGCGGATTTGATACTGATGCTGGCGTCGATGCTGCACGCGATCGGCGTGGGGAACATGACGCCGGCGGGCGTGCGCTTGATTTGTGTGGATATTAGTCCGGCCGTGGTGACTAAGTTGGCGGATCGGGGATCGATTGAGTCGACGGGGATTGTTACGGATGTGGGGCTTTTTTTGAATCTTCTGGCGAGGGAATTGGCGGAGGTGTGATAAGTCGAATTTAGCCACGAATGCGCACGAATTTTCACGAATGATTTGTTGACCACAGCGCAGTGGAGCCGCAACCAAACCACGGGGGGCACGGGGACCACGGGGGAAATGATTCACCGCAGATGAACACCAATGGGCACGGATGAACGCCGATAGAATTTACAGACGAGTTGTCATGAAGGCTTCGCCTTTTTCCTGAAAGAATGAAAATGCGGTGTAGGTCGTTTTGTCGATTACGATTACGAGCACGAGCACGAGGTGTGCCTGGTGAAGCTGTATTTTCGT
>JBGTJY010000838.1:0-2604 GCA_041744855.1 Candidatus Hydrogenedentales bacterium | reverse complement strand
CTTCGCGTTATATGTGAACGAACAAGGTTACGGCAGCCGCACGAAATTCTTCGCGATTTTTGGCCATGCGCGGAAGTTGTAGATCGTGTTCACGGCGGTCGCGCATTCGAATGTGCAGTGGCACTTCGTGTCGACGATTTCTTTCGCGACGCGTTTCGCAGTGTCGGTCGCGAGTAGCTTGCGGATGTCATAGTCGAAATCGCGGATGTTGCCGAGGTTCGCGGTGGAGACCTTTGCCGTGCCTTGCTTGATCATATAGTCGAGCACTTCGCACGGTTGCACCGCGCCTTGGTCGTCGAGCACGACCATCCTGCGGCCCGCCTGGCACGGCATGCGATAGCGATCATGTAGCACGGAATCCATGACGTAGTCGCCGACGGTGTGGTTGACCGCGGCGAACGCGCGCGTGGCAAGACCCGTGGGCCGCCCATTGACGCGACGCCGCGATTGGCATGCCCGCTGGTACTCCACGTAGCCAGCCACTTCCACGTCTTTCGCGTCCTTTTCGGGCGTCTCGCCGCGCACGAACAGCGCGCCGAAATCCGTGAACGCGAAGTTCTCGTACGCGTAATCGAGCAGTTCGTAGCTGCGGTGTTCGGTGAATTTGCAATATACCGACGTAATGCCGACGCTGAGGTTGTCGTATTTCTCGCAGAGCGCCGCGAGCCGCTTGTTCATGTCCTTCACGCATTCGAACAAGCCCTTGCGCACGCGAATTTCGTCGTGCGCCTCGCCGACCGCGTCGATGCTCTGCGTGATGCGCACCCAGGCGTCGGGGCAATATTGCAGAATTTTCTCGACGGCAGGTGCGAAGATGTTCGGATGCGACGAACTGGTCGGAATCGTGAAGAATCGCGTCTCCGAGTGATCGTAGAATGCCTTGACGATTTCCGGCATTTCCTTGCGCGAGAGCGGTTCGCCGCCGGAGAAATTGAGTTGGTGCAGCCCGGGAAAGTTGCGCGCGATCTTTTCGATCTCGTCGAAGCTCAGCACGTCGCGGTTCTTCGCGTCGAGGATGGCTTCCATGTTGAAACACATCTTACACCGGCACGCGCAGAACGGCGTGACGAAGAAAATCATGTAGCCCGGGGTCGAGCGGTTGAGATAGCCCTTGAGGGCCGTGAGATTGCGGCTCGCCATTAGACGCAGCCTCGTTTGCCACGAATGCACACGGATGCACACGAATACGAGAACCCGTCATTCTTGCGAAGGCGGGAATCTCTGAGTCGAAAACGACGCTCCGAGACACGCTGGGAGATTCCCGCCTTCGCGGGAATGACGGGACGGAGGGGGATGTTCTCGCGGCGAGTCATTGAATATCAACCACTCATTGACGCGACGGCGTGAGCAATCCGTAAGCCGCCGCAAACCCGAGTACAACGGAATGTACCCAGCAATAGAAGAACGCTCCAATTGTAAAGATTAGTCCCGCGTTCCGCAAAGAAAGTCCTAAAAAGCGCCGATTTAGCCAGCCAAAATAAGCCGCTAACGCGATCCCTGCCGTAAACGCGATTGGGAAGAGTATCGCAGCAATAAAGCACCAAAACGCCGCGAATCCAACCAGATGCGCCGTCGCGGATTCGCCGCTCCCCTCCCCCGTCGTGTCCAATTCCCGCCGTGATCGCTGCATGCGCATCCAAAGCGTCACTCGCCGGGCGAACGCGCGAAGCTCCTTCCAGGCCGTACCGGGATAGTTGTGCCGAATACGGACCGCAGGCGCGAAGTACGTAACGTAGCCGGCCTTCGAGAGGCGATACCCGAATTCCATGTCCTCAAGGTCAGCGCCGCGAAACCGGGTGTCGAAGCCGCCGAGTTTCTCAAACGCGGTTCGCCGAACTACCCCGGGCCGCGGCGCCCACGACGTAATTTTGCACAGGCCGCGATCGTCGAGTTTCAGTCCCAAATCGATCGTCGCGTATTCCCAGAGGCCCTTGTAGCGCGGCACGAATCCGGCGTTCGCGGGCTCGCCGGAATACGTACCGACGAGGGCATCCGCGTCGCAACTGTTCAACACGCGGCGAATCTCCGCCACCGTCTCCGGCTGAAACTCGGTATCGGCATCCGCGAATATCAGCCAGGGCGCGTCAGTGAGTTCCGCGCCGCGATTTCGCGCCGTGGCGGGTCCGGAGTTTTGCGGAAGGCGTTTGTATCGCGCGTCGAACATTCCGACGATTTCTTCCGTCTCGTCGGTGGATGCGTCGTCCACCACGATGGTGTCGAAGTCGGGGTCCGTCTGTTCGGCGAGCGTGCCGAGCAGTTTCAACAGCGTGGGCGCGGAGTTGTACGTGGGAATGATGATCGCGAATTCGGGCATGACAATAGCATGGTAGGGGCGACTGACAAGATTTACAAGAGGAGGTCGAGACTCCTCCGCATAAACGCGGAACTGCGAACCTTGCTTGAATCATTGTGCTTGAAGCCTCTACATTGCTGACTGACTTCGAGCGGCCGTTCTTGGGAATAGACGAATGGTGTCGCTGGCTCTTTCACACGTACACAGGAGAACCGATCGATGAAGTTCACAGGGTTTGCAATGGCTGCGGTAATGCTGGTTTCGGTGCCCGCGATGGCCGCGGAATACGAGATCGATCCGGTCCACTCGAA
>JBGTJY010000837.1:0-7430 GCA_041744855.1 Candidatus Hydrogenedentales bacterium | reverse complement strand
GACAGCCGATCCATGATCTCCGCCGGCCCGCCATACGCGCCGACCGGCAGCCCGCCGCCGATCACCTTGCCCAGCGTCGTCAAATCGGGCCTCACGCCGTAGTGCGCCTGCGCGCCGCCCATCGCCACGCGGAAGCCGCTCATCACCTCGTCGAAAATGAGCAGCGCGCCGTGTTCCTTCGTGATCGCGCGCAATCCCTGCAGGTAGCCATCCGCCGGCAAGACCATGCCCATGTTCCCCGGCACCGGCTCGAGAATCACGCACGCGATCTCCGCGCCGCGCTCGTCGAAAATCGCGCGTGCCGCGTCGAGGTCGTTGAACGGCATCGTCAACGTGCACGCCGCGTAGTCCTTCGGAATGCCGGGACTCGTCGGCGTGCCGAGCGTCGTCAATCCGCTCCCCGCCTTCACGAGCAACCCGTCGACGTGCCCGTGATAGCAGCCCTCGATTTTCACGACGAGATCGCGCCCGGTGAATCCGCGCGCAAGCCGAATCGCGCTCATCGTCGCCTCGGTGCCGCTATTCACCAGCCGCACCTTCTCGATCGACGGCACGAGCTTCACGATGCGTTCGGCAAGCTGAATCTCCGCCTCAGTCGGAATCCCAAAACTCGACCCGCGTTCCAGCGCCTTCGTCACCGCTTCGACCACGCGCGGGTGCGCATGCCCCAACACCAACGGCCCCCACGACAACACAAAGTCGATGTACTCGTTCCCATCGACATCCGTGATCGTGGCGCCCTTGCCCGACGCAGCAAAAAACGGATGCCCGCCAACGGCGTTGAACGCGCGCACAGGACTATTCACTCCGCCAACCAGCACACGATTCGCCTGTGAAAACAACGACGCGGAGCGACCGCGACTCCCCATAATGCCTGCGAGCTTCAACACTTTCTCACTCATTTCATCTGTGCAAATCGGTGCAATCTGTGGACAGGCAACCCGGTTGCTTCCGCCGTGACCGGTTTCCGACGATATCCGTGTTTATCGGTGTTCATCCGTGGCTATCAGTGTCCATCTGTGGTGAATTATTTTTACTCCGCCAACCACTTCGCCGCATCCTTCGCCCAATACGTCAAGATCAATTTCGCCCCCGCCCGCTTGATGCTCAACAGCGACTCCATCACCGCCCGCTTCTCGTCGATCCATCCGTTCATTGCCGCGGCTTTCAACATCGAATACTCGCCGGAAACGTTGTACGCCGCGACCGGCACGTCGCAGCTCTCCGCGGCCAGCGAAATGATATCGAGATACGGCAACGCCGGCTTGACCATCACGATGTCCGCGCCCTCATCGACGTCCTCGGCGATTTCGCGCAACGCTTCGAGCGCGTTCGCGGGGTCCATCTGGTACGACGAGCGATCGCCGAACTTCGGCGGCGACTCCGCGGCATCGCGAAACGGACCGTAAAACGCCGACGCGAATTTCGCGCTGTACGCCATAATGGGTACGTCGGTGAATCCTTCTTCATCCAGCGCGACGCGAATCTCGGCCACGCGCCCGTCCATCATGTCCGACGGCGCCACCATATCCGCACCCGCGTGCACGTGCGCGAGCGCTTCCCCCGCGAGCAACTCGAGCGTGGCGTCGTTGTCCACGTCTGGTTTGCCATCGCGATTGTCGCGAATCACGCCGCAGTGGCCGTGGTCCGTGTATTCGCACAGGCACACGTCGGTAATGACGCACAAGTCCGGCCGGGCTTCCTTCACGGCCTCGATCGCGCGCGGAATAATGCCATCCTCCGCGGATGCTTCGCTGCCTTCCGCGTCTTTCACTTTCGGAATCCCAAACAAAATGATCGCGGGAATGCCGAGGTCAGCAATGCGCTTCGATTCCTCCGCCAGCGTATCCGGCGACCACTGAAAGGTGCCCGGCATCGATTTGATCTCGAGTTTCACGTCCGCGCCGTGCCGCACAAACAACGGCATAATCAGATCGTCAACGGACAGATGCGTCTCGCGCACCATCCTGCGAAAAGTGGCGTTCCGGCGCAGCCTGCGTAATCGTGTTTCAGGAAATGGCATTTGCCTCCTTAAAAGAATTCCTTCGCTCTCTTCCTCATCCCGAGCGGCCCGCTGTCATGCTGAGCGGCAGCGAAGCATCTCCTTACTCCACGAACCCGGCGCTCATAGGCGAGATGCTTCGCTGCCGCTCAGCATGACGCGAAGGCGTCAGTCGTCCATACGTTCGAATTTCAGCGCCGACACTCTCCCGGTGCTGACGCGCATACCATCGACGCGCCCATACAGATCGCGCGTGAAGTATAGACGATACTGCCCGGTCGCGTAGCCGTCCGTGAAACTGGACTGCACATCGACGACGCCATACTTCAGCCGCTTCAACCCCAATCCCTTCTCCGTGGACACAATCTCCCAATACGCGTCGAGTTCCTCGCTGTAGTACTTTCCGATGAACTGAAGCGGATAAAACGGATTCGCGGGCCGCGGCTTCGTCAGGTAGTACGTCGCCAAGGGCGAACCCTGAAGCGCGATGTCGACCTTTTCCGCCGCGCCACTCTCCGCGCCATAAAATCGGATATCCATGTGCGCGGGAAAGTTCAGCGGCGCAAAGTGTCCATCTTCCCGCATGCTCAATACATAAGCCTGCGATCCGGGATTGGCGAGCTGCAATTGATCCTGGCGTGACGCGAACGTCTGGATCCTGCCGGTAATGGGATCCGCATACGTGCCGCGAACGGCGCGAAGCACCGCGTCATCAATCGGCTTGGGCATCTCCGCAGGCGGCGCGATGTCCTCGAGATGCTCCTCCAAGAATAGATCCGCGACCTTCAGCGCCTGGCCCGGCGCGCTGAACGACGCCAGGTTCGACGCGAGCGCGACCGACAGATGATGCTCCGGGAACGTCACGACGTAGCTCCGAAATCCCGCATCGCCGCCGCTGTGCGAAATCGAATCGATCCCCTTGTATTTCCCCACGCCAACGCCCAGGCCGTATCCAATCGGCATTCCGCTGTTGAGCGTGCCCGAAACGGATATCTTGTCCACCACTTCGCGTCCGCCGACCTGCGCCGTGTAAAAATTCTCGAGCCATTTCAATAAATCCTCGGCGGTCGTAAACAAACTCGTCGCGCCCACATTCGCATACGACAACACGCTCTTGCGATAGCCGTCGCCCGATTTCATGTAAGAGTACGACCGCCGTGGCACGACCTCCGTGTGGTCGATGAAAAAGTGCGTGCGCGACATCCCAAGCGGTTTGAATATACGCTCCATGCAAAAGTCCGGTAACGATTGCCCCGAAACGCGCTCGACAATGAACGCCAGCAGCGTGTAGCCGCCGTTGCTGTACGTGTACTGCTCGCCCGGCGTGAAATTCAGTTCGCGCTGCCGCACGAGCAATTCCCAAATGTCGTCCATCGTGATCACGTCGTCCCAGCGCCAGCCCGCCATGATCAGCAAGTCCCACTGGTCGCGGATGCCGCTCGTATGATGAATAAGCTGACGAATCCGCACCGGCACGCCGAAATCGTGGATCTCCGGCAGATGCTCGCGAATATCGTCATCGAGCGAAAGTTTGCCGTCAGCCTCGAGCAACAGAATCGCGAACGCGGTAAATTGCTTCGATACGGACGCCACGTGAAAGATCGTGTTCGCATCGATCGACGTGCTCTGTTCGAGATCGGCCAGTCCGTATCCTTTACTGAACACGACTTCGCCGTTCTGCGACACCGCGACCGCCGCGCCGGGCGATGTCGGCGTATTCCACTCCGCAAAGATTGCATCGATCGCCTCATCGGGCACGGGTGTGCCGGCGTCCGCAATCGCGGCCACTGCGGCGGCAATTGCGAACGGCGCAAAACGAACGAGCAACATATTAATGTCCTTCCTTGGATACGTAACCGACAATCGCCTCGACCAAGCCCTCGCTATCGTGACGTTGCGCCTCGACCGCAACGGGTATGCGGGCGCCGCGGCAGGACTCGGAAGTCTGCGGCCCGATCGACGCGAACGCCGCCGTGTCGCCGAGTTCCTCGAGCCGTTTGACTCCCAATATCGCGGCGAAGTTGACGGCCGTCGACCCGCTCGTGAACGTCACCCAATGCGGCTCGGCTGCGATCAGCGCCGCGATCCGATTCTCCGGAATTTTCGGCGCGCTCGTCGTATAGACCGTCCGCTCGTCCACCGCCGCGCCCCAGGCGCGCAGACTTTCCGCTAGGAGCGGCCGCGCAAGATTTCCCCGCGCCACCAACACGCGCAAACCCAGCCACGACGGCACGGCGGCTTTCAACGCCGCGACGCCGCCTTCTCCAACGAAGTCGTCGGGAATTGTGTCCGCCTGCACGCCTTCCCGCCGGAGTTGTTCCGCCGTTGCAGGGCCGATCGCGAAAAATCGCGCCGGACGTAAATCGGTTACTTTCCTTTTCGAAGCCGCAAGATTCCGCGCCAAACCGATAACGCCGTTCGCCGAAGTCACGATAACCCAATCGTACGCGCCATCCGCGGTAAATGCGTCACCGGAATACTCAATCTCGATCGTCTCGAACTCGATCACCTGCGCGCCTTCCGCTTCGAAAAGTTTCGCCAGTTTGTCCGCTTGCGACCGCGCGCGCGTGATTACAATCCGCTCGCCCAACAATCGCTGCGCGCCCGGGATTCGTTTGTCCGTCGGATTATCCAGCGCGCCCGACATCAGCGTATCCCCGCCATCAGTTGCTCCGCGCCCTTCCGCATCACTTCATCCGCCGCGCGCTGGCCCAGTTCCCGCGCCGCGGCCGGCTTTCCCTCCACCTCCGTCCGCAGCACCGTTTCGCCGTCGAGACTGCACACGCATCCCCGCAGCCACAAACGTCCGCCATCGATCCGCGCCAACGCCCCAATCGGCACCTGACACCCGCCACCCAGCGCGGCGAGAAAGCTTCGCTCCGCCGTGACTTCCGATTCCGCATCCGTATCGTGAATTCGCCGCAGCGCATCGATCAGCCGCGTATCGTCGGCGCGAATTTGCACAGCAAGCGCGCCTTGCCCGCACGCCGGCAACACAAGGTCCGCCGAAAGCGTTTCCGTGATCGCGCCGGACTGATCCAGCCGATCGAGTCCAGCGCTCGCTAGGACGACCGCGTCCACAATCCCATCGTCGATCTTGCGCAGACGCGTCTCGACGTTCCCGCGAATATCCACCATTTCCCAAGTCGGATTGATAGCCCGCAACTGCGCCTTACGCCGCAAACTCGATGTACCGATACGCGCGCCGCGCCGCAACGCCCGCAGCGAGTCGGTCTGCGGCGACACGAACGCATCCAGCGGATTCGCGCGCACGGGGATCGCGCCGATGACGAGTCCCGGCGATTCGTCCGTCGGCAGATCCTTGAGACTGTGCACCGCGAAATCGACGATCCCCTCGCGCAACACTTTCTCGAGTTCCTCGGTGAACAGGCCCTTGCCGCCAATCTCGGCGAGTGGCTTATCGAGCACCCGATCGCCGCGGGTCGAGATGACCTGCGTCTCCACTTCGATCCCGCGAACCGCAAGCCGCAAACGCGAAGCGATGTACTCCGTCTGCGCGCGCGCAAGTTTGCTCCCGCGAGTTCCGGCGACGAGTCGCATCGTCACGCGCCTTCCTTCAAGCCGAATAGCCGCTGCACGAGCTTAAGGACGCGCGGATGGTCCTCGTGATGCACTTCGTTCTTCAATTGCGTCAGTGGTTGCTGCAAAATGTTGTTCACGATTCGCTTCGTCATGTAATCGATCTCTTCGCGCATTTCATCGGCGCTGAGGTCGTCCCGTTTCAACCGCGCCAGCGTTTTCTCCAGTTCTCGTTCCCGTATTTCGTTAAGTTCCTTCGACAAACTCACGATCGTCGGCTCCGCCGCAAGACTATTCAGCCAATTCGAAAATTGATCGACGCCCGACTCGACGATTTCCATGCACCGATCGATCTCCGCGCGGCGCGCCTCCAAATTGCGATCCGCGACCACCTGCAGATCGTCGATCGAATACAGGTAAATGTTGTCCAAGCCATTCGCGGCCGGCTCGACGTCCCGCGGGACCGCGATGTCGATTACGAGCATTGGCTCGCCGCCACGTCTACGCAATGCCTGTTGAAGTTGCCCCGCGTCGAGCACGTATCCGGGCGCGGATGTCGACGAAATCACAATATCCGCGCGATGCAAATGGCCGGCAATATCATCCAGCGCTGCCGCGGCGCCGCCATGCTCAGTCGCCAGCGCCGCCGCATTCTCGATACTACGATTGACGACGATCACGCTGCCCGCCCCGCGCTCGACGAGCGTCTTCAGCGTCAGCTCCGCCATTTCACCCGAGCCGATTACCATCACCGTCTTGCCCGCGAGATTCATGAATATCGAAACCGCGAGATCCACCGCGACGGACGGAATCGAAACCTTGCCCGCGCCGATGTTGCTCTGCGACCGCACGCGCTTGGCGATCGTGAAGGCCTTTTGAAACAACGCGTTGATCACCTTGTCCGTCGCCTGTTCGGATTGCGCGAGCAGATACGCGTCGTGCACCTGGCCGAGAATCTGCTGCTCGCCCACGACCAGACTGTCGAGACTCGATGCGACGCGAAACAAATGTCCAACAACGTCGCGTCCGCCGTGTTCATACAACGCGGGCGCGAGCGCCTGCGCCTCGATGCCGTGCCATTCGCACAGGAAGGCGCGTAATTCGTGGTGCAAATCGGCCGGCGCGCCTGCGTGGCTCATGTAAATCTCGGAGCGGTTGCACGTGCTCAGAATGACAACGCCCGCGTCTTGCACCTGTTTGCGCAGCCCCGACAACGCGGCAGGCAGTCGCTTCTCGTCAAAGACGACCCGCTCCCGCAACTCGAGCGAGCTGGTGTGGTGGCTCAATCCGGAAACGACGAGACTCATAACTTCGGTTCGAGACTGCTCGCCTGCACCGTGCCGGAAAACTGCTGGCCCAACACTTCGAGCAGAATCCAAGACGCAAGAAGAACCGTGAACCCAACGAACATCAGGTAGGCCAATTTGGGACCGCGCAACAAACCAGCGCGGCGAATATAAAAGCTCACGGCAAAAAGCGCCAGCGTCGACGCCGTAAACACATACTTGGGCGCGAGATACCAGCGGGGCGGCATCAGCTCCGGATTGCTAATTGCCCACGCAACGCCAAAGCCGATCGTCACGAGAAAAATGGGCAGCCCAATCGTGATGAGTCGAAACAATGTCTTGTCGAGTTGTTCGAGCGACGGAAACTGCGTCAGCCCGCCGTCGGTCCTGTGCCGCTTGAGCCGTTGCGCCTGCACCGCATACACCATGCTAGTTAGGCTCGCGACAAAAAAATGCGCCATTGCCAGAAACACAAGCCCGACATGAATCGTCAGCAGCGCGTTGTTCAAATCGCTCTGGGGCGGATCGTCCAAAAACTGAAATCCCGCCACCGCCGTAATGACGGCGAGCAGTCCCAGCGCCGGCAAATAAAACGCCAGCAA
>JBGTJY010000836.1:0-1712 GCA_041744855.1 Candidatus Hydrogenedentales bacterium | reverse complement strand
CATGCCGACCACGCCGGTGAAACCTTTGGCGTGGATGTGTTTGAAGATGTTGCGATAGTTGATCTCGCCCGTGGTCGGTTCTTTACGTCCGGGATTGTCGCCGATTTGGAAGTAGGCGATTTCGGCCCACGCGAGGTCGATGTTCGGGATCAGGTTTCCTTCGGTGATCTGCTGGTGATAGAGGTCGTCGAGAATCTTGCACGAGGGACTTCCGACCGCCTTGCAAATTTGGTAGGCCTGCGGAATCCTGGTGAGGAAAAGTCCCGGGTGATCGCGCCAGGCGTTGAGCGGCTCGAGGACCATGATGAGGCCGCTCGGTTCGCAGACGCCCGCCGCGTGTTTGAGATTTTCGATGCAGTTGGCCGTTTGGTAGTCCCACTCGAGGCGCGTGTCGAATATACCGGGCACGACGGTGCACCATTTCGCGTTGACCCGCTTGGCGATTTCGACGGCGTTCTTCATCGCGTTGACGATGCGTTCGCGATCCTCGGGCTTGTTCGTTACGAAGGTCTTTTTGCTGAAGTCGGCGTCGGCGACGAACACGCCCATTTCGATTCCGAGTTTGGTCATTTCCTTCGCGATTGCTTCTTGCTCTTCGACAGGACGGCCGCCCATGCCGTTGTCCTCGAGCGCGAAGAAACCTTCGTCGGCCATGAACTTGAGTTCATCGAGCAGGCCGCCCGGCGCGTGGTTCTCGAACATGCCGAAGTGCGGCGCGTACTTCAGTTTGAATTGGTGCGCAGCGGCCGATGCGGGCGTGCTCGGGCCCATCGCGCCGGCCATTGCGACGCCGGCCGCGGCGGCAGTCAGAAAGTCTCTACGATTCATTGGTGGGTTCCTCTTCCGCTTCTTCAGTTTTTGCAGCGTCCAATAAGCGCACGATGTCCGAATGATTGTCCTCGGCGAGGTCGCGCGCAGTCCTTTCTTCTTTGTCCCGCTCGCCGGTTTTCGCGCCGGCATCGAGTAGCAACTGCACTATTTCTGTGTGGCCGTTTAGCGCTGCGTGGTGCAGGGGCGTGCGATAGGTATCTACGGTTCTGTAGTTGACGTTCGCACCCGCGTCGATCAGCGTGCGCACGACTTCGAGGTGGCCTGCCAGCGCGGCGTGATGCAGCGCGGTCCAGCCGATCAGGCGGCGTTCGTCGATGTCGTCGCCGCGCTCGATCCTGGCTTTGACGCCCGCGAGGTCGCCCGCCTCAGCGAGTTCTTGAATCGTGAGCTCTTTAGGGCCGCAGCCGATCGCGGTGATGAGGGTGATAAGAGCAAGGCAGATAGCGTGTATTCGGGAAACATTCATGGCAAATTCCTATCGCGATTCTGATCACTCGGGGTAATTTTTCACGAATCGATCAAGCCAATCGTTCGTTTCCCAGAGCATATGCAACAACGATTCCCGCGCGGCATAGCCGTGGCTCTCGTGCGGCAGCATGACAAGGCGCGCCGTTGCGCCGTGGCCTTTGAGCGCGTTGAACATGCGCTCGCTTTGCAGGGGGAATGTGCCCGTGTTGTTGTCCGCCTCGCCGTGTATGAGCAATATGGGTTCATCGATACGGTCGGCGTTCATGAAGGGCGACATGTCGAAATAAATCTTGGGCGCTTCCCAGAAGGTGCGCTCTTCGGCCTGAAATCCGAATGGGGTGAGCGTGCGATTGTAGGCGCCGCTACGTGCAATGCCGGCGGCGAACAGGTCCGAGTGTGCGAGCAAGTTCGCG
>JBGTJY010000835.1:0-5353 GCA_041744855.1 Candidatus Hydrogenedentales bacterium | reverse complement strand
CATCGCCTATCTCGAGTTGTTCACAACCGACAACGGCAACAACAGGACGAACTACTCTTCCGCGGAATACGATCGCCTCATTCAGACCGCGCGCGTCACAAACGACAAGACCGAGCGCTACCGCCTCTTCGGCGAGGCGGAGACGCTGCTCTTGCACGATTCGCCCGTGATGCCGTTGTACAACCGCGCCCGCGTATTTCTACTCGACCCGCGCGTCAAAAACTTCGCCGCGAACCTCACCGACTACCGCCGCTACGACCGCGTCTCATTCGCCGTCGAGTAGCGTGTTCTCACGTCGGCGCGGCGGTTATAATCCACGCGGAGCCATCTGAATGTTCATCGTCTATGAAAGAGGTGCCGACGTGAGACACTTCCCCTTTCGCACACTTCTATGCGCATCGCTCGCGTTCATCTTCCTCTTGCCAGGTTGCGGCGGCGAGCGCGCGCCATCGGGCGCGGTACATCAACTCACCGGCGGCACGCCCGATCTCGCCGCGATCGTCAACGTCGGCAACGGCACGGAGCCCGAGGGTCTCGATCCGCATATCGTGACGGGGATTCCCGAGCACCACATTTTGCTCACGCTGTTCGAGGGCCTCGTCCGGCTCAATCCGGAGGACCTAACCATAGTTCCGGGGATGGCGGAAAGCTGGGACGTCTCCGACGACCGCCGCGTCTACACGTTCCACCTACGCGACAACGCGAAGTGGTCCAACGGCGATCCGCTCACGGCGAAGGACTTCGCGTATGCGTGGCGGCGCATGCTGACTCCGGCATTGGCGAGCGAATACGCGTACATGCTCTATCCCATGGAAAACGCCCAGGCCTACAACGAAGGGAAGCTCACGGACTTCGCCGAAGTCGGAGCGAAGGTCATCGATGATCGGACGCTGGAAGTTACGCTGACAAATCCGACGCCGTATTTCCTCTCGATGCACGCGCACTATTCCTGGTGGCCAGTCCATCAAGCCACAATCGAGAAGCACGGCAAACTCGAGGACCGCGTCTCCAAGTGGACGCGGCCCGAGAACTTCGTCGGCAATGGCCCCTACCTGCTCGCGGCGTGGCGTCCAAACGACGCAATCGAGGCGAGGCCGAATCCGCATTACTGGGATGCCGCGGGCATGAAGAATGCCGGCGTGAACTTTTACCCCGTGAGCGACGAGAACACCGAAGAGCGAATGTTCCGCGCGGGCGAACTCCACTTCACTGAAAACGTCCCGCTCTCGAAAATCGGTACCTACGAGAAGCGCTATCCGGAAATGTATCGCGCCGACGCGTGGATCGGCAGCTACTTCTACCGCGTGAACACCACTCGGCCGCCCATGAACGACGTCCGCGTGCGCAAAGCATTGGCGATGGCGGTCGATCGCGAATCGCTGTGCAAAAACGTCGTGCGCGGCGGCGAAACCCCAGCGCCATTCTTGACGCCCCCGAACATCAACGGATACCTGCCGAGCGCCCGAGTGCAATACGACGTGGCGGCCGCGCGCAAGCTGCTTGCCGAGGCAGGCTATCCCGACGGCAAAGATTTCCCAAGCGTGGACATCCTGTACAACACGCTCGACAAGCACAAGATCATCGCGGAAGCGATTCAGCAGATGTGGAAACAAAACCTCAATATCGATGTGACACTGACGAATCAAGATTGGAAGGTGTATCTCGCGTCCACCGCGAACAATACGCTCGACTACGATCTCGCGCGCGCCGGATGGATCGGCGATATCGTCGACCCAATCAACTTTCTCGAATGCTTCATCACCAACAACGGGAACAATCGTACGGGCTGGGGCAACCCCGAATACGATCGCTTGCTCGCCCAGACCATGACCACGGAATCGAACGAGGAACGCAACAAACTGTTCGATCAGGCGGAAACGATTCTCGTCGCGGAACTGCCCATCATTCCGCTCTACCACTACACGCGGCCGTTCCTGATTCAGCCCGAAGTTCGCGGACTTTACCCGAACATCCTCGCATACTACGCCTACCACAAGGTCTACATCGCCAAGGCGGAAGGATAAATGGCGCGGATTGCTATCCGGCGTCTGCTCGAGGCCATCCCCGTCCTGCTCGTCATCGTCACGATGACGTTCTTCCTCATCCGCCTCGCGCCCGGCGGACCCTTCGACGACGAGAAAGCCGTCTCGCCCGAAATCAGGGAGCGGCTCGAAGAGTATTACAACATGGACGCGCCGCTGCCCGTGCAGTACTTCGACTATCTGCTGGGATTGGCGAAAGGCGATCTCGGGCCGTCGTTCAAAAATTCGTCGTACACGGTCAATGAACTGATCGGGATTTATTTTCCCGTCTCGATGGAACTCGGCTTCTACGCGATCAGCGTCGCGCTCATCATCGGACTCGCCGCGGGTATCAGCGCCGCGCTCAAGCCGAATTCGTATCGCGACTATGTCCCCATGTCGATGGCGATGGTCGGCATTTGCATTCCGAACTTCGTGCTCGGCCCGATACTCGTTCTCGTGTTTGGATTGTGGCTTGGGTGGCTTCCAGTCTCCGGTTGGGACGCGGTGATTAGCCTAAGCCCCTCGGGTGGTCAGTCTTCTAACGACCTGGTGACGGAGCAAAGCCTGCACTTTCAATTTTTTCCTGAGAATATTTTAGATTCCAAGAAGATTCTCCCGGCGTTGACCATGGGCGCCATGTACGCCGCGTTCATCGCGCGGCTGAGCCGCGGCGGCATGCTCGAGATTCTCAGCAACGATTTTATCCGCACCGCCCGCGCGAAAGGCCTCAGCGAAACCCGCGTATTATTGCGTCACGCAGTGCGCGGCGGATTGACGCCCGTCATCTCCTATCTCGGCCCGGCGATCGCGGGCCTCGTGAGCGGCTCGTTCGTGATCGAAACCATCTTTCAAATACCCGGGCTCGGCCGGCAATTCGTCGAGTCCGCGTTCAATCGCGATTACACCATGATCATGGGCACGGTGTTGTTCTACGCGACACTGATCCTCGTTCTGAACATGATCGTCGACATCGTCCACATCTGGCTCGATCCGAGGTTGCGCCGTGCTTAGTTTGAAGCCCGACGCCGCGTTTCTGCAGGACATTCCGCTCGAAAAAGGCGCCTCCCTCTGGCAGGACGCTTTCCGCCGCCTGCGCAAGAATCGCCTCGCGGTCTTCGGCTTCATCGTGTTGTGCATCGTCACGATACTCGCCGTGATTACGCCATGGATCGCCCCATACTCCTACGAAAAGCAGTACCTCGAATTGGGACCCACGGGCCCCAACGCGCAGCACCTGCTCGGAACGGATTTCCTCGGCCGCGATCTCCTCACCCGCATTCTCTACGGCGGCCGCATCTCGCTGATGGTGGGATTCGCCGCAACCGCCGTCTCGCTCGTCGTTGGCGTCGTCTACGGCGCGGCCGCCGGTTTTCTCGGGGGCCGGATCGACAACGTCATGATGCGCATCGTCGACATCATGTATGCGTTGCCGTTCACCATCTTCGTGATCATCCTCATGGTCTTTTTCGGGCGCAACATCATCCTGCTCTTCATGGCGATCGGCGCCGTCGAGTGGCTCACGATGGCGCGCATCGTGAGAGGGCAAGTGCTCTCGATCAAAGAAAAAGAATTCATCGAGGCAACGCGCGCCATGGGTCTCCCCACGCACCAAGTCCTATTCCGCCACATCATCCCCAACGCGATCGGCCCGATCATCGTCTACGCGACGTTGACGATTCCGCAGGTCATGCTGTTCGAAGCCTTCCTGTCATTCCTCGGCCTCGGCGTACAGCCGCCCATGAGTTCCTGGGGACTCCTCATCAAAGACGGCGCGGACCAAATGGAAGAATTCCCATGGCTCCTCATTTTCCCATCCATCGCACTCAGCCTGACGCTCTTCTCGCTCAATTTCCTCGGCGACGGCCTGAGAGACGCGCTCGATCCGCGCGCCTCGAAGGACTAAACACTCTTCCCATAATAGGGCCAATAGCCGGCTTCGAACTTTCGTTCGACTCGTTTCCCCTTTGATATACTACCCACGCAAGGCTTATTCGAGTTCGCATCCACGCCGATTGGCGTACGCTTCTGACGAGTACATAGATGTCACACGAAACGATTGCATCGCTTGAGTCTTGTATCGACCTTCTGACGCGGTTGTACCAGTTTTACTGGAAACTGAAAATCGCAACAGCATTCCGCGACGACGGTTCGGCGGCCGTACTATCGCGTTCGAAAGAATTGCTCGACGCAGTTGGCGAGGCCTTGGAGCCTTTAACTGACTCGCCGGAAAATGAAGAGAGCGACTCGATCGTCGAATCGATATACCCGCGATTAGTTCGGGTAGAGTCAGCATTGTCTAAACTTCTCAATGCTTCAGCAAAGACGGTGGATTTCAACGTCGCGCAAGCAGATACTTCGGAATTCCAACGACTATCGAGTGTTTGGAAGCAAGCAACTTTCTTCGAGTCCTCTCCGACTCGCATCGCCATCCATCCCGCTTACCAGCGAATAATCGGAATGGGCTATCCCGCGGTTCCGCTCATTCTCGAAGAACTACACAACGATCCCGATGAGTGGTTTTGGGCGTTAAACGCGATCACGGGTGAGGACCCGGTCTCACCCGAAGACCGCGGCGATGTACCTGCGATGTGCAAAGCTTGGATGCATTGGGGACGCAAGCGTGGGCTTATCGCATGACGCCGAGCGCGACTATATCGAGTCGAACTTCCCGCGTCTAACCGGTACCAGTTACGAAATCACGAGCCCGCGAACTTTTGCATACAATTGCATCGCTTGGGCAACGGGCGAAACGCACCGACGTTGGTGGCCGGACAATTCGAACTATTACTGGCCCGATGATGTTCCGAACGTCGCAACGATAGCGGCATTCGCTGCTGCGTTTGAGTCCCTCGGATACGAAGAGTGCAGCGACGGCGGCTTGGAGTTCGGGTTTGAGAAAGTCGCGTTATATGCGATTGGCGATGTGACACCCGTTCACGCATCCCGTCAGCTCTCCAGTGGCCAATGGACAAGCAAGCTTGGAGGTTCCGTTGACATTTCGCATGGAGAGCATGACCTCTCTGGATCGATCTACGGAACGATCCTCAGATACTTCCGCCGTCGAATCGGCGACTAGCAAATCCTTAAGCGGGCCGAGCGAGGTGTATACTGCATTCCATGGCCGCCCTCTTCCTCATCACCTTCGTCGCCTTCGGCGTCATCATGCTCCTCATGGCCGTCGGGGTTATTTTCAGCGGGCGGTGTCTCCGCGGGTCGTGCGGCGGGCGGGAAATAATCGGGCCTAACGGAGAATTGCTGAACTGCGATTCGTGCCCCGTTCGCAACAAGCCGGCGAAGGATGCCAATAAGCAAACCTGATCTTTTGGCTC
>JBGTJY010000834.1:0-1608 GCA_041744855.1 Candidatus Hydrogenedentales bacterium | reverse complement strand
GCATAGCGTTACGGCTGGCCGCGGACGGGCTCGACGTGGCGATCAACGATATCGAGGCGAACGCAGATCAACTCGAAGGCGTGGCGGACGAGATACGAAACGAGGGTCGTCAAACGGCCACGGTCATCGCGGACGTCTCACAATCGGACCAGGTCGAGCGAATGGTCGCGAGCGTCGCCGACGAACTTGGGCAGCTTGACGTTATGGTAGCCAACGCCGGTATAGCTCAGGTCAAGCCGCTCCTCGAAGTCGCGCCAGAGGAGTTCGACGGACTGATGGCGGTCAACCTTCGTGGAGTTTTTCTGTGCTACAAGGCCGCCGCCGAGCGCATGATCCAGCAAGGAACCGGCGGGAAGATAATCGGTGCGGCTTCGATAGCGTCCCACAAGGGATTCGCGATGCTGGGTACCTACTCCGCATCGAAGTGGGCGGTTAGGGGGCTAACCCAAGCCGCAGCACAAGAGTGGGCCGAGCACGGCATCACGGTAAACGCCTACTGTCCCGGCATCGTCGGCACCGCGATGTGGGAGCAGATCGACGAGCAACTCGGCGGCTATATGGGGTTGGGGAAAGGCGAGGCGCTCGAACAGTTCTCGCAGCTAATAGCCCTGGGCCGCGTCGAGACACCGGAGGACGTGGCGTGCTTCGTCTCATATCTAGCTTCAAAGGACTCCGACTACATGACCGGCCAGTCCGTCATGATCGACGGCGGTGTTCTCTCCTCGTAGGCGAAGGCGAAAGGGTCGAAGATTTAGCTCTTGACACGGATTTCGGTACCATGTATTGTAGATTTTGCTACAAAACCAGGGGAAAGGAAATTTCATGACGGAAGTTGCCGGTGCCCGCGAGCGTCACGGCGAGTTGGAGGGGGGCGCGCTTCTGGACGCTTACCAGACGATGAAGACTATTCGGGAGTTTGAGGAGCGGCTGCATACGGAGTTCGCCACGGGTGAGATCCCCGGTTTCGTACACCTGTACGCCGGTGAGGAGGCCATCGCCGCCGGTTTCATGGCGCACCTCGACGGCGACGACTACGTGGCGAGCACCCACCGGGGCCACGGACACTCCATCGCCAAAGGCTGCGACGTGACCGGGATGATGCTCGAAATCTACGGTAAAGACGAGGGGATTTGTCGGGGTAAGGGCGGCTCCATGCACATCGCGGACCTCGAAAAAGGGATGCTCGGGGCCAACGGCATCGTCGGTGGCGGGCCACCGCTGGTGTGCGGGGTCGGACTCTCGGCGTAAGTGCGGGGCACGGATCAGGTAGCAATTTCCTTTAGCGGCGATGGCGCGGCCAACCAGGGCACGGTCCATGAGGCCATGAACATGGCTTCCGTGTGGGACTTGCCCGTGATCTTCGTTATCGAGAACAACGGGTACGCCGAGGCGACGGCCCAGACGTTCTCATCCAAAGGCATCGACATCGCCAAGCGAGCCGACGGCTTCTCGATGCCCGGCGTCGTCGTGGACGGACACGACTTCTTCGCTGTTCACGAGGTGGCTGGCGAAGCTATTCGGCGTGCTCGGTCGGGCGGCGGGCCGTCCATGATCGAATGCAAGGTCAACCGCTACTTCGGCCACTTCGAAGGCGACGCCCAGACCTAT
>JBGTJY010000833.1:0-1811 GCA_041744855.1 Candidatus Hydrogenedentales bacterium | reverse complement strand
CTCTTACAACGGGGCGCGCCGCTTGACGCGAAAGACGAGAGCTATGGCGGAACACCCTTGCGGTGGGCGCTGTACTGCTGGGGTAATTCTCCGGTGAGGGCCGAACGTGGACACTATTTCGAAGTGGTGGCCCTGCTGGTCCGGGCCGGCGCAGAACTGGATCCGCAATGGTATGAGGATGACGAAGACCGACTTAGTGCCGTCAGGAAAATGCAGTCCGTCCCGAAAATGCTGGCGGCACTCCGCGGCGAGTCCTGACACTGAGAGTAAAGGTGATACCGTAATCGGCGCTGTATATCGTACAAATCGAGCGTCCGCATCCGATTCGCATCGCCATTGACGGAGTCGACACGGCGGGTAAGACGACGCTTGCGGAGGAACTTGCCTAAACCGAGCAGATGCGCAAATGGTTTCAGAGTCGGAGTAACCGCGGTACATCGCTTATCGCACACACATCATAAGGACCCATCCTTGAATTCCCCAAATACTTCGTCGGACCCCATGACTGCGGTTCTGTCCACGTTTCGGCAGCCCGACGCGACCGACTTTGGTAACGCCTGGGTCGGAATGGAACCGACTTTTCAGACCGAGAAGTCGATTCGGAAATGGCGGGAACTTGCCAAGACGCCGGAAGGCGAGGACGCCTACTTCAATAGCTCGCACATGCTCAAGACGCAGAAAAAAGTCGCCAAGGCCATCAAGAAACGATACGAGGCCTGGCGAAAGAACGCCCATCCGTACTGCATGTTCCATTCGGTCAAACTCGATGATGACCTCGATCAATGGCAAGTTCGCCGACAAAACCTCGTGTTCCATTGGCCGGAGGATCGGCACGAACCATTTGAGGTTCGTTTCAGTCTCGATCCTGAAACATTCGAATACAGTATTAAGCCGGTGCCGCTCGCATGGTTTTACGACGACCGCTTTGTTGGTTTCCTCGAGGAATTTCTGTGGAAGGTGCCGCTCAAGTTGGGCCTCGTGCCGTCGATCGCACACGGTGGCGCGCAGTTTTCGATCTCCGCGAAATCGTTTTTAGGGGGCAGCTTGCTGGCGGACGTCATTGCCACTAGGTTGAATCACCCGGAGAATGCCACGTGGATCATGGATTGGCCGAATTGTGATGACCGATCGTTCCGTTGCACCCGCGCGCGATTTCAGGCGTTCTGTGAGGTCCTCAAACAGTATTGGACAGGCGCTTTTCATCCGAAAGCGCTTGGCGTGCTCACCATCGAGAACGCGTACCTTGACCGCGGCTTTGATCCCGCGCCCCATCCGTCGTCCGGCTTGATGGATCCCAAGAGGGGACCGACGGGAAACGCGCGCGACGTATTTCAAACCAACTTCGCATTTGGCCGCGCCGTTCGCCTACGAGCTCAAAGTGTTCATCCCGGCTACTGGCAAGCGGCTCATCCCACAGAGGAAGGATTTCGGCCGGATCAGATCATGCGCTACAGCGAAGGAAATCTGAATCGTCTTCAGGTAGTCGGTGAGTATCACGTGAAGAGTGGGAAAGTGCTAGACCCCGAACGCGTCGTGGAACTCGACACGCCGTTGGATATTTCGCTCTTGTACGAAGAATGTAGCTGGGAAAATCGCGGCCAGTTCGGACGCACCAGCGCCCGCGACTTTGTGGAAGCCCTTCTGCTCGATGTGCACCACGCACAGTTCTTGCAAGCCCATCCGCACGTCAAAATTAGCGGGTCGATGCTTCAGGATCAGCTCCTTTGCGATGCCGAGGAAACCGTTCGCAAACATGATCCAGCACTCTTGGATTGCCTGCACCGCGAAGCAAGAGAGTTGAATCTGAAATC
>JBGTJY010000832.1:0-12104 GCA_041744855.1 Candidatus Hydrogenedentales bacterium | reverse complement strand
GGATCCGGCACGCGAAACTCGATGCGCTTTGCCTTCGGGTTCGCCGAATACATCGGAATGCGGCAACATGCCGAACGGTTACGCGCCGAGATCGCGATGTTCACCGGCGCCTCGTAACCGGGCACGAGCCGGCGATACGAGTTCGTCGTCGGGTTGCAGATGGCGACGAGCGCATTCGCATGCTTCATCAGCCCGCCCGCGTACCACAACGCCTCCTGGCTAAGGCCGGCGTACTTATCGCCCGCGAACATCGGCTTGCCGCCTTTCCACAAGCTCTGGTGCGTGTGCATGCCGGATCCATTGTCTCCGAAGAGGGGCTTGGGCATGAACGTCGCCGTCTTGCCGGCGCGCCGCGCCGTGTTCTTGATGATGTACTTGTACATCGCCATTTTGTCGGCCATGTTCGTCAGGCTGTCGAACCTGAGATCGATTTCGGCCTGACCCGCCGTGGCCACTTCGTGGTGTTGCGCTTCCACATCGATCCCGCAGTCGATCATCGTCTGCACCATGCGCGAGCGCAGGTCGTGCTGCGAATCCGACGGCGGAACCGGAAAGTAACCTTCCTTGTAGCGCAGCTTGTAGCCGAGGTTCGGCATTTCGTCGCGCCCAGTATTCCACGCGCCCTCGACGCTATCGATAAAGTAATAGCTCGAGTGCTGATCGTTGTGATACTGGATGTCGTCGAAAATGAAGAACTCCGCTTCCGGGCCGAAGTACGCGATATCCGCGATGCCGGTCGAGGCCATGTAATTCTCGGCCTTCTGCGCGATCGACCGCGGGTCGCGCGAATAGCGCTGCTTCGTGATCGGGTCGAGGATGTTGCAGTACAGGATGAGCGTCGGCAGTTCCATGAAGGGATCGAGCGTCGCCGTAGTCGCATCCGGAACGATAAGCATGTCGCTCTCGTGAATATGCTGCCATCCGCGAATACTCGATCCGTCGAAACCGAGTCCGTCCTCGAACACGCCTTCCTCAAACGTGTTCGCCGGAACGGTGAAGTGCTGCTGCATCCCCGGGAAATCCATAAATCGATAATCGATGAATTTGATTTCCTGGTCCTTGACCATTTTTACAACGTCTTTGGGCGTTAAATCCTTACGCATTTCTTTCTCCGTCTTCTGATTTAGTCAATTCCACTCTGCCCGAAATCTATCGTTACCCCAGATAAATTCGATCTCGCGCCGGATCAAGCCAGCGCGGTGTCCCCGGATTCACCCGTGCGAATGCGGACCGCGTCATCCACCGGCGAGATGAATATCTTGCCGTCGCCGATCCGGCCCGTCGAAGCGGCCTTCACGATCGCCTCGATCACGGTCTTCACCGAATCGTCCGGCACGATGATCTCGATCTTCACCTTCGGCAGGAACTCCACCACGTACTCTGCCCCGCGATACAGTTCCTTGTGTCCCTTCTGACGGCCGAAACCCTTGACTTCCGTGATGGTCATACCCTGGATGCCCACGCGTGCGAGAGCCTCCTTGACCTCTTCGAGCTTGAAGGGCTTGACGATTGCCTCGATCTTCTTCATTCCCCGCTCCTTCCCGCTCCGAACGCAGTCGGAGGAGTATAACGATCATTCACCATGCTCTCAACGGTTGTTTTTGCAGCGATTGTTATGGAAATAATCCAGCTCATAGGTTGTACCCCGCTTCTTCGTGCAGGGCGATGTCCAACCCTTCGGTTTCCTGCTGTTCGTCACCGCGCAGGCCGATGGCCAGGTCGATGGCCGTCAGTATCACGAACGACAGTACGCCGCTCCATAGGAGCGTAAAGCCCACACCCTTGGCCTGCTTGATGAACTGGTCAACGATATCCAGGTCCACCTTGGCGCCGCCCATGGATTCGGCGGCGAAGATACCGGTGAGCAACGCGCCGACAATGCCGCCGATGCAGTGCACGCCGAATACGTCCAGTGCGTCGTCGTACTTCAAGGCGCGTTTGAGCGTCGTAGCGCCAAAGAAACAGGCGACACCCGCCGCTACGCCAATCGCCAGCGCGCCGACAGGGCCGACCGTGCCGGATGCCGGGGTAATCGCAACGAGACCCCCGACGGCGCCCGTCGCAATCCCGAGTGCACTCGGCCTGCCGTGCTTAATCCACTCGACGACCATCCACGTGAATGCCGCCGTCGCCGTGGCGACTTGCGTCACGAGCATCGCCATGCCGGCAACCTGATCCGCCGCGAGCTCGCTGCCCGCGTTGAACCCAAACCAACCCACCCAAAGCATCGCCGCGCCGGTCACGCACATACCCAAATTGTGCGGCGGCATCGGGCGTTCCGGATAGCCCCTGCGCTTCCCTACGAGGATGCACGCAACCAGGCCCGCGATACCCGCGTTAATATGCACCACCGTGCCGCCCGCGAAATCGAGTACGCCCCAATCCCACATGAGCGCGCCGGGTCCGGACCAGACCATGTGACACACCGGCAGATACACGATCGTGAACCAGACCGCGGTGAAAATCAGCACCGCCGAAAATTTCATGCGCTCCGCAAACGCGCCGACGATGAGCGCGGGCGTGATGATCGCGAAGGTAAGCTGAAAGCAGAAGAACACCGCCGTCGGAATGCCCGTAGACGTGAGCTCGCTCGTATAGCCGAACGGCGCGATCGCAGTCCCGATGAACGAATTGAGGTTCGTCGTGCCTTCAACCATTCCGTCCGTCGAGAACGCCACGCTATATCCGTACAACGTCCACAGGATCGTGACGAGACACGTGATCGCGAAACACTGCACCAACACGGACAACACGTTCTTCGATCGCACTAAGCCGCCGTAGAACAACGCCAGTCCCGGGATCGTCATGAACAGCACGAGCACGGTCGACGTGAGCATCCACGCCGTGTTGCCTTCGTTGAGGACGGGACCTTCATCCTGCGCGAACGCGCCCGCCGGCGCGAACATGAAAAGCGCCGCCAATACCGCGCACAAGAGGCGCGCGAGATTGACTACGCGGACCGGGCTGCGAAGCCCGGGCCGAACTACCCTGTGACTGGTCATAGGTGCGATACTCCCTCCGAATGGTTGAAATAGCCTGTGATTCCGATGCTCCCTGCCCGGGTGCAATCAGGGCTGCGAGTCTGCGGGCCATCCTGTTTTCTTACCCGGAGGTAGGTTTCGATTCGAAACTTACATCTCGGTAGTCGATTTCCCAGATTCCTACGCGCTCGCGTAAGATTTAGATTTGACCTTAAGCCCCGTAGCGCCATAGACTTAGGCTTCAAACCGAGCCGGGAATCGCTCAGGTGCTGCCCTCTTCCTCGGTTTGACTATTGCAACCACTATGCCGACCTGCAACAGTGTGCCGGGGTTGTGCCGCAATTTCGGAATCGGAGCGATGGACACCGCCGCCAGTTCGATATCGCTCGCAGACCTCGATGCGAATCCGTATCCGATATTCGACCAGCTACGCGCGAGCGATCCGGTCGCGTGGATTCCATCCGCGGGGATGTGGTTCGTCCTGCGATACGACGACTGCCAATCCGTCCTGCGCGACTCGGCAACGTTCACTACGCACTCGCCCGAGTCGCTCATTCTCGATACCTTCGACGATCAAATGCTCAGCCTCGACGGCACCGAACATCGTCGCCACCGTCGTCCCTTCAACGAAGCATTTTCTCCGCAACAAATCCAAAGCGAATGGACGGCCCGAGTCGAGGAACGCGTGCACGGGCTGATCGATCGCTTCGGAACTGACGTCGAGCTACGCGGCGAATTCGCGAGTCCGCTCGCGATTGGAACTGTCGGCGAATTGCTCGGCTACTCCAGCGGCGACATCACCACGCTGCGGACCTTGTACGACGCCTTCGCCGCATCGTTGTCGAACTTCGCGCGCGATTCCGTCGTTCGCCAAAACGGTCTCGCGTCGGTGCGGAGCTTTCGCGCCCGATGCGAAGAGCTACTCAGCGACACGAACCCGGGTTTCCTCGCGTCGCTCCGAACTCAAGGTCTCGACGATCACGAAATCGCATCGAACGCACTCATCATTCTCTTCGGCGGCATCGAAACCACGGAGTCCATGATCCTCAACGCCGTCTGGGCGCTCTTGACGCATGCGCAAGAATTGCAACGCGTTCGCGGCAGTCAAGCAACACTGCTGAACGCTATCCACGAATCGCTCCGATGGGACGCCGCTGTGCAATCGTGCACGCGCCACACCACGCGCCCCGTTACCCTGCGGGGCCACGAAATCCCGCGCGGCGCAATAGTCCAATGCATGCTAGGCAGCGCCAACCGTGACCCCGATCGCTTCGCCGACCCCGACCGCTTCGACGTGACCCGAATCGACGCAGACGCCCACCTGACATTCGGCTACGGCCGCCACCTCTGCATCGGCAAACACCTCGCAATGCTCGAAGCATCCACGGCCCTCGGCGCGCTCTTCGATCGGTTCCCCAACATGGAGCTCGATCACGCGCGCTCAGCCCCACCGACCGGCCACGAATTCCGCAAACCCGCCGCGCTCTGGGTGCACACGTAGAGGCGGGTTCCAAGCCCGCCCGGACTCCCGAAACTGATTAACGCCCCCCTAACAATCACCGCCTATCGTGATATTCAGATACAATCCCCGATTCATCTCCACCTGCTCGGAAGGAATCTCAAATGCTCACGAATTCCCGGCGCAACTTCATCAAAACCTGTGGTGCATTCTCCGCCGGATTCCTCGGACTCCAAGGCCTCTTCGGCCGCAACGCGAACGCATCGCCCCGACCCCACCAGATCGTGGACGGATTCGGGCGACTCCTCCCCGATCCGCACGGCGTTCTCGACTTGCCCGACGGATTCACCTACCGCGTGATTTCAAGCGCCGGCAATCGCATGGACGACGGCCTGCGCGTGCCCGCGAAGCCCGATGGCATGGCTACATTTTCGGGTCCCGATGGCAGGACGATTCTCGTGCGTAACCACGAAATCGACATCGCTCCCGCATCGGCTGGTCCTTTCGGCGACAAAAACGAGAACCTTGGGAAGATACCGGCGAACAAGCTCTACGATGCCGGATTCAGAAAGACGCCCAGTCTCGGCGGCACGACGACCATCGTCTTCAACACGATCTCCGGCAAGGTCGAACGCGAATCGCTGAGTCTCGCCGGAACGAGCCGAAACTGCGCGGGCGGACCCACCCCGTGGAACACGTGGATCACGTGTGAAGAGACTAACGTCGTGGCGAACACGAATTGCGAGCGCGATCACGGGTTCAATTTCGAGGTGCCAGCCTCTTCCGAAATCGAGCTCGCCGATCCGATCCCGCTGACCGCCATGGGGCGCTTCCGACACGAAGCCGTCGCAGTCGACCCGATATCCGGAATCATCTATCAGACCGAAGACATTGACGAGGGTGCGATCTACCGGTTCATTCCCACCGTGCCAGGCAAACCGGCGGAAGGCGGCGTCCTCCAAGCCCTCGCGGTGGCGGGACGCGACCAGTTGGACACGAGCAATTGGGACGATTCAACGGGCGTTGTTCGTGGCGACGTCATGCCCGTGCGCTGGGTCAATCTCACCGACGTCGAGTCGCCGCAAGATAACCTGCGCATTCAGGCCTTCGATAAAGGCGCCGCGAAATTCGCGCGTGGCGAAGGCATGTGGACGGGCAACGGCGCGATCTATTTCGCGTGTACGTCCGGCGGCCACGCGGAGGCGGGCCAAATCTGGCGCTATGTCCCCTCGCCCGCGGAAGGCTCGCTCGACGAGACCCAGCGCCCAGGCACCTTAGAGCTCTTCGTCGAACCCAACGACAGCGGTCTCATAGAAAACGCGGACAACTTGACTGTTGCGCCGTGGGGCGATCTCATCGTCTGCGAAGACGGCAGCGGCGAGCAGTTTATCGTCGGCATTACGCCCGAAGGCGGCATCTACAAATTCGCGCACAATGCCATCAGCAACTCCGAATTCGCCGGCGCAACGTTCAGCCCAGACGGAACCACGCTCTTTGTAAATCTGCAAACCGCTGGACTGACCATCGCCATCACGGGTCCATGGCGCAATAGGATCGTCTGAGTTAACGCATGCCACGCGCCTAAGGCTCGCCGGCGCTTGGCTCGCCGGCGCTTGGCTCGCCGGCGTCTGGCGCGCTTACGGGCGGAGCTGCCTTTTGAACCAGTCCCTTCGCCGGAAAATAATTCAACCCAAGAAAATCCGCGATCCTTCGCCCAAGGACCGCCGCCCCCAACGGCGAGAAATGCCGATCGTTCGCGTAATAGAACTGGTCCCGATTCGGGTGTTCGGCGATCGCGTCGTACAGTGAAAATGAAGCCAATGCAGCTTCCTTGAAAAATTCGTTCGACAGCCGCCAATCCTTGCCCCGTTCGTATGACTGCGGGTCGTCCACGCGTTCCATCGCGTAGTCCCACATCCAATTGATCATAAGTGTGTTCAGCGGCACGCTGTACACGAAAAAATCAATACCGCGGCTCTTGCAATCGTCCGCAATCGCGAGGATGTCCTCCTTCGCCGCAGTCCAACCGTCCTCGATGTCCCGGTTCCACTCGCGCAAATTGAATTCGATGTAGTACGGACGCCGCGCAGGCGGCGGCAAAACTGGGAAGTCCTTCGAGTGAAAAATGCGCGTGTAGTTCAACAGCCGCGCGAGGCTGAATTGCCCTTTCGAACGCATGAAGTATAGTTTGTACAACCGGCTGATACTCTGCGCTGTCAGCTCCGCCCGCATTTTCCAATCGCTGTGATGCAGCCACATTAGTTTGTACGTTGCATCGAGGGGATTGTACGCCTCCGGCACGCGGCCCTGGCGTGCTAGGGTGTCCGAGTAGTCGTTCGCCGGCAATGCCTGCATGATCACCAAATCCGGCTCCAGCGGCAACCCGCGTTCGAGAAACAGAATGCGTTCCTGCCACGGACCGTAGCCCATGCACCCGCCGTTGATTACCGTCACGCGTTTCTTCAGCGGCCACGTTTTCAGGCTCAATTCGACAATTTTCGGAATCGTATTCTCGTCCCGGACCCCGTTTCCAAACGTATACGAATCACCCATCATGTAGATGCGAAATTCGTCTTCTGCCTTCGGTCCCAATTCCTCGTTACGCAGACCCTGGCTCGAAATCGTGACGGGGTAGTACCCCCACTTTTTGTTGTCGAGACGAATGCCGCGTTCCGCGTAGGTGTTCGGCTTCAACGCGTAAAGCGCTTCAGGATGATGCTCGAAGATCGAATCGCCCCCGAGTTCCCATTTCGAAATGAACGGGCGCGCAAACGTCTCACAGATTATTAGCGTCAGAATGACTATGTTCGCCAATATCAGCGCCTTCCGCCACAAAGGTTCCTGCGCGGCGTTTCCCCCTCTCGCCCGCATCCGCAGTCCCGCAACGATCAAGAGACCGCCTGCCCCAATCAATACATGCCACCACGAGGTCCGAAATAGGGCTGCGTAGAAAATTAGCGCCGCCCCGAACCAAATCATCGTCCTCACGTAGGACATCGGGCCCCTCGCCTCCGTTCGCAAACGCCGTTCTTTGTCCAACCGATTCTCAGCGCCTCGGCGTCTCTGCGCGAGAGCCTCTCTACCGCCCGCTCAAGAACTCCAACACGGACGCATTCCATGCCGCGGGCGTCTCGAAATAGGGCGAGTGCCCGGCCCCCGGCAATTCAACTACCCGCGCATTCGGCAACACCGAAGCCGCCTCACGAATCACCGCCGGTGGAAAAATTGGATCGTCTTCGCCCACCACGCACAATGTCTCAACTTCCAGCGCCTCGATTTTCGCACGCTCGTACGCCGTCGTGCGCAGCAACAACCCCATATTCGCGGGCGCAGGCGCAGCCGTGCTCCCGATCTGCGAATACAAAAACGCCTGCGCCGGATCGCGCACACCGATCGACTCGCCAATCGCCGGATGCCGCGTAATCGGCAACGCATCGGGCGCGGGACCTTGGCCCGCCGCGCGAATATAAGCATCGAAATGCCGCTCGATCTCAGGCGTGTAGATGCCGCCAATCGTATCAGCGAGTACCAGCTTCGATACGCGCTCCGGATGCGCCAGCGCGAACCCCATGACGGCCCAGCCGCCCATCGATTGCCCGACCAGATGCGCCTTCCCAATCCCGAGATGATCAAGTATCGCCGCGAGATCGAGCGCTGCCGCCTTGGGCGAGGATTCATTCCTCGTGTTCGAGGATCGCCCAAACCCGCGCTGATCCCAAGTGATCACCCGAAATTCCTGCGCAAATACGGGCACTTGTTGATACCAAATCGCGTGGTTGCCGCCGAGTCCATGCGACAACACGACGACCGGCCCCTCGCCGAACGATTCATAATAAATCTGTTCGCCGCCCGATTCCACGAACCCCGCCGTGCGAAACACATCGCGCATCGAAAGCGATTCTCCTTTCGGCCGCTGCGCTACCGCCTCGATTTCGATCCGCGCGCCCAACGCAAGCTGCGCGACCCCAACCGTCGTGCGCGCCGGCGGACCATCCGGAAAAAATTTCAGATACGCCTCGTTCATCGCAGCGAAATCGTTCATGTCGATCAAGTAGACGTTGCACTTCAAAACGTCGTTCATCGCCGCGCCCACGCCCGCAAGGATCCGTTGAATGTTCGACAAGGTCTGCCGCGTTTGCACGCCGATATCGCCCTCGACAAGCTCGAACGTCTCGCCTTGCGTCGGCAACGTGCCCGAAACAAAAATCAAATCCCCGGAAACGGTCGCATGCGAAAACGCCGCCGCCCGCCCAAGTCCGTCCACATTGACGCGCTCGACTTGTCCGAATGCAGCCAAAGAAACCGCCGCAACCACCGTCGCAAAGAATCGCATGCCTCTGCCCTCGTTGAGTTCCGCCAAGCATACCGGAACCGGGAGGGACGCGCTCCTGCGCGTCCGGTGTCGTGAATTAGACCACGGATTCATGGAAAACTCGGACGCGCAGGAGCGCGTCCCTCCCGGGGAGTCGATGGCTCACGCTCCAAACACCGCACACGCGCTAGCCTTGATCACAACGTAAACCTCTCTCCCCGGCACAAGCCCCAACTCCTCGCAAGCCCGTACCGTCACCTCAACCGCAATCTCCGGCACGCCCGACGCGATCGCCACGCGCACCAGCCGAGGTCCGCCGATGTCCGCAACCCGCGCGATTTTCCCTGGAACGACATTGCGCGCGGACAGGCCTTCCGGTTTCCTCGCAGCCAACAAAATATCCCGCGCGGGAACGCTCAACAACAAAGACGCACCAGAAGATGCCTGCACCAGCGGCGTTTCAATTGTAACCGCGTCCCGTCCCGTCCCCAGTCGCACGCTACTCGACCCGCTCGACGTGGATACAAAAGTGCACGGCAAGATGTTCTCGAAGCCGACCTCCCTCGCCAACGCAAACACCGCGGGATTGGTCAACACCTCGCGTGGCGCGCCCCGCGCGATGATCGCCCCGCCGCGCAACACGATCAAATCGTCGCACAATGCCTGCACCTCGATCGGATCGTGCGACACGAGGAACATCGGCACGGCGAACTGTTCCCGCACGGCGCGTAAAAACGGCAAAAGGTTTCGCCGCATCGGCAAATCGAGCGACGCGAGCGGTTCGTCCAACAACAAAAGTCGGGGCCCCGAACACAGCGCTCGCCCCAAAGCGACGCGCTGGCGTTCACCGCCGGATAACGTCGACACATTGCGTTCGAGCAGCGGCGACAGACCCAACAGCGCCACCGCGCTATCGAATATCTCCGTGATCGAATGTCCCGCCCGCAGCGCCCGCCGCGAACCGCTCAACAAATTCGCGCGCACGTCCCGATGCGGAAACAATAAGCCGTCCTGCGGTACAAAACCCACGCCGCGCCGCTCCGGCGGAACGAACGTATTATTGGCGGAATCAATCCAGGTTTCGCCGCCCATGCGAATCACGCCCCGCGCACGCCGCCGCAGTCCGGCGATCGTCTCGAGCAAACTCGTCTTGCCCGAACCGGACTCGCCAAACACGCCCGTCACATGATGCGAAGTCTTGAAATCCGCGCGCAGCGAAAACCGATCCAGCGGCAATTCGATCTGCACCTCGAGCGCGGAATCCGAACTCATCGCGCGATCAAAAATCCGGGCCGCGTGCGCGCGAGCCATTCCGCCGCCAATATCGCGCAAAATCCCGTCACCAAGGCGATGCCGAGCAGAAAATACGCCTCGCGCTCGTTGCCCGACTGTTGCGCGCTAAAAATGGCCGAGGCCAACGTCTGAGTCTTCCCGGGAATGTTCCCGGCCACGGTAATCGTCGCGCCGAATTCACCCATCGCCCGCGCGAATCCGAGGATAAACGCCGCGACGAGCCCGCGCGACGCGAGCGGCAACGTGAACCGCACGATCGCCGCGAGGGGTCCGAATCCCAATGTCCGCGCCATGGTTTCGTAGCGCGGGTCGACGCCTTCGAACGTCACGCGCGCCGTCCGCACCACCAACGGCATCGCCATGATCGCGCACGCAATCACGACGCCCCTGCCCGTCAGGACCACGTCGAGATCGACGCCGAGCAAGCGCGGACCCAACGGGCCATCCGACGCGAAAAGGCGCAAGAGCAAATACCCGACCGCAGTCGGCGGCATGACCATCGGCAGCGTCGCCAGCGCCGCCACAATATTCTTGCCGCGAAACTCGAATCGCGCGAGTAGATACGCCAGCGCGATCCCGGGGAACAGCACCAACAACGTCGCCGACGCCGCATATTGCAGCGTGAGCCGGAGCGCCGTCAGCGTGGTTTCATCCATGCAACTAAAACAACGCCACGAATCCGTGCCGTTCCCACACGGCCCGCGCGGTGTCGGTCTTCAGGAAATCGAGAAGCGCCCGAGCCTCCGCCGGCGGGGTCTCGCCAATCAACGCCGCGGCGTATTCGATCTTGGGTCCTCCGTCCACTTCGTAGAGCACCTTTACTCCCTGCGATGCCGCCGCGTCCGTCTTGTAAACGATGCCAATTGTGTTCACATCCGACTCGACCACGGCCATCGCCGCACGCGGATCGATCGCCGGCGCGACGCGATCTTTCACGACATCCCAAATCGTCTGCTCGCCACATTTCAATCCTTCGAGCCATTCCTTCGCGTAAATCCCCGCGGGCACCGCAGCGGGATCCGCCAACGACAAGTGCTCGAAAGCTAACTCGCACAACTTTTCCGGCGTCACGACTTCAGTAGTCGAATCGGAATGCGCGATGACGACTAGTTGATTCGAGAGCAACGCCGATCGCGTCCCCTCGGTCACAAGCCCGCGCTCCTGCACGTAGTCCATCCATTCATTGCTCGCGCTGAGAAACACGTGCGCCTTGGGCGAGGCCGCGATCTGCTGCGCAAGATCGTTCGACCCCGCGAAGTTATAGACCGGCTGGACATTGTTCTCCTCCGCGAACTCAGCGCCCAGTTCTTGAATCACGTCGCGCAGGCTCGCCGCCGCGAATATCCACACCTCCGTAGGCGTCGTGCTGATTGACTCGTCAGGACGAGGGGCGCAACTCAACGTCACAAGAACAATCGTCAAGAACATTGAAACCGCGAAACCGGCTTTCAAGCTCAGATATCCTTTTTCATGACCCCGCGCTGCAATAGGTTCTTGGGTCCCGCGATTCTAAGGTCCCGCCACACCGTATCCCAAATTCGCCCAACCATTCCCATTGAATCTCGCGTGCACCCACTCGTAATCTCTAGGAATGCGAGTAGATACTTCGCGTTTTCTCGAAGCGCTGCGGGGGGACTCTACCTTGATCCCGTTCGACGAGGCGTATGCCATCGCGATGGGCGCGCTGCGTGTCCTGCCGCACGAGCGCATCGGTCTGACCGATTGCCTCCATCGCATTCTCGCGCAAGACGTCGTCGCCGACATGGACATGCCGCCGTTCGACAAGGCGATGGTCGATGGCTACGCATGCCGCAGCGCGAACCTCGCGCAGCCCCTCGAGCTCGTCGAAACCATCGCCGCAGGCCGTGCGCCCACCCGCGCGCTCCAAGCGGGACAATGCGCCAAAATCATGACGGGCGCCATGATCCCGCAAGGCGCCGATTGCGTGTTCATGGTCGAGCGCAGCGAACTCCTGGCCAACGGCGCCGTCCGCTGGACCGGTGGCGACGTGCCGAACAACATCGCGAAGCGCGCGCAAGACATGCGCGCCGGCGACGTC
>JBGTJY010000831.1:0-1565 GCA_041744855.1 Candidatus Hydrogenedentales bacterium | reverse complement strand
CCGCGCTGAACATGCGTCTTCGCGTCGAGCGTGGCTTGGGCTATCAGCCTGCGGCAGGGCGTCGCAACCCGGAAGACGAGAGTCGCGCTATCGGGAAGCTCCTGCTGGACGCGTCGTTCTGCCCGGTGCGCCGAGTTGCGTATGAAGTAGAGAGCGCGCGCGTTGAGCAGCGTACCGATCTTGATCGCTTGGTGTTGGATATTGAGACCAACGGTACGATCGATGCTGAGGAAGCGGTCCGTAAAGCGGCCAATATTTTGATCGAGCAGCTGTCGGTGTTTGGCGATTTCCGTCCTTCACAGAGTGCGGAGCCGGTCCTGCCCACGGGTATTGATCCGATTCTGATGCGTCCGATCGATGATCTGGAGCTGACCGTGCGGTCTGCCAACTGCCTGAAGGCTGAGAACATCTATTACATTGGCGACTTGATTCAGCGCACGGAAGTGGAGCTGTTGAAGACGCCAAATCTCGGCAAGAAGTCGTTGACTGAGATTAAGGAAGTGCTGGGCCAGCGCGGGCTTTCGCTCGGCATGCGGCTCGAAAATTGGCCGCCCGCCGGCTTGCAGCAAGGGATGCTCGGCTAAGCCGCGCTAAAGACACCAAGGAATCACGACCATGCATCACCGTAAATCAGGCCGCAAGCTCAACCGGACCAGCTCCCACCGCGAAGCTATGTTCCGCAATATGGCGGCATCGCTGATCAAGCACGAGTTGATCCGCACCACCGTGCCGAAGGCCAAAGAGTTGCGCCGTGTCGCCGAGCCGCTCATCACTTTATCGAAGGTCGATGGCGTGGCGAATCGCCGGTTGGCGTTTTCGCGTCTGCGCGACAAACAGGCCGTTGGCAAACTGTTTGTCGAGCTGGGCCCGCGCTTCCGTGCGCGCCCAGGTGGCTACCTGCGCATTTTGAAGTGTGGCTTTCGCGACGGTGATAACGCGCCGATGGCCTACGTGGAGCTGATGGATCGCCCTGAGCCGCAGGCTGCAGCCGAGTAATCGTAACCGTCCTATGCATACATGACCCCGGCTACGCCGGGGTTTTTGTTTGGTGCGGCTGTTGCCGGCGAAGCGGGCGACGCTTGAACTCACTGCACTTCTTACGGTCATAGCGCTTCGACATACCCGGGAGAATCCAGCAGTGTCATTGAACCCACTCAACTGGTCATTTCGTTCGCACTGCTTGCTTGGCGCGCTCACCTGCGCGAGCCTGCTTGGCTATGCGCTCTATGTGCAGCATGTGTTGTTTATTGATCCCTGCCCGATGTGTGTATTGCAGCGGATTGGCTTCGCCGGGTTCGGGCTGGTGTGTTTGATCGGTGCGATTCACGGCCCCAGACAGCGGCGTGGGCGTGTCACGTATGCAGTAACCGCCGCGTTCTTTGCGCTGGCAGGTGGTGCCGTGGCAGCCAATCACGTGTACCTACAGCATCTGCCAGCGGATCAAGTGCCCGAATGCGGGCCGGGTTTCGACTTCATGCTCGAGATGTATCCCCTCGCTGAGACCTTGACGCGTAGTTTGCGCGGCACTGGCGATTGCGCGGAAGTCGACTGGACCTTCCTCAGTC
>JBGTJY010000830.1:0-4155 GCA_041744855.1 Candidatus Hydrogenedentales bacterium | reverse complement strand
ATTTTTGCGCGATCTTCGCCGACCGCTTCGCATCCCATGTGTTTCACGTACCACTTTGTGGCCTCGACGGGATCGGTCGCGGTGAGGTGGATGTGATCGTAGGGATAGGTTTCCGCGAGCGCTTGCCCGCTGAACGGGATCGTGAAAGCCATTACGGCAGCTAACGAAATTCGCTTCATGTTCATGGCCAGACTCCTCCTGGGGTGAGCGGGTACGCTAGCAGCCGGGGCGTACGTTTCTCTACTCTCTTTCAGTCGAGCTCCTCTACCCACAGTAGTCCGACCTGATCCGAGTCGGCCATGGCCATGCCGTGCGAGAAAATGTAGTCGGGGTCACATTCGGGAAGCGCGCGAAAGCAGAGGGCATCGGCAGAGAATTGTTCTTCGAAACTTTGCGCATATTTTTCCGCGACGTGCCGTGAAATATCGTCACGCGTGCGCCCAACCTGGTCGCCGCCGGCGAGAACCTTCATCAGATGGCCGCGCGCGTCCGCGCGCGGGACCGAGTATGCATTCCATTCCGCTAGGCTCGCGCTGCCGCGTGCGAGCGAGTCACACAGGGCGTTTAACGCATCAAGCGATTCTTGACCATCCTGGATTTTCCGCATCGCAACCGTGTAATAGCCGGGCCGCGGATCTTGGGCGAGTTTGTGTTCGAGCGACTGAACGAAGGACGCATATTCGGGAGAGTCCTTCGAGTCGTATCCGTATCGCAAACTCCGCTCCTCGACGATCCGGATTACGTCGCTAAGATGCACGATGCGGTTGCAGAGGAATCGGACGGGGTTCTTGTCTCGGTACTCTCGATCGAGTGGCGGTATTGCCATGACTTCGGGAACGTTCACATAGATACGCGCATCCTGGACGCGGATCATGCGGTGGTTTGCAAAGTAGGTCAGCGCATGATGCACGGCTTCGGGAATCTGGCCGCGCGGCGGCAATTGCTCGAAATGATCGTGCTGAGCGAAGTGGTAGGTGTCGCGAATGATCTCACGAAGAGCGTATTCGTGTATGGGGCCGGTGCGGTGATGGAGCGCGCGAAAAAAGAACACCGCCGCGAGGATGTGCGGGATTCCCACTTCGGTGAGGCGCGCGATGGATTCGATGACGCGGGCGTCGAATCCTCTCGTTGTTTGTTTGTCTGCGGTGGAATCGAGGTACAGGGCTTCGCCGAAGATGACCGATGTCGTTTGTGTGACGGGGTTGTAGTTGCGAGCGACGGGGAGCGTTGCGACGCGAAGCGAGGCGTCGTGGCGTTGCGCCTGACGGACGAAGAGCGAGATGCCGCCGGGTTCGGTGAAGGTGTCGCTGTACTCGATGATGAGTCCGGAGCGGGTGCGGGATCGGCCGGGAAAGATAACGAATGCCTCGCCGGCTTCGAGGAGGTTCACGAACGGCTTAATTTGCGCGAAGGAGACGCTGTCGCGGCTGATGGGGTATGCGCCGATGCATTTGAAGAAGGCGACTGCGTTAAAGAGCCTACTTTCGAAAAACGGACCGGCGAAGTAGTCGTCACGCATCATGATGCGGGCCATGCGGCCCGTCGCCATGCGGACGGCGTGGTACACCTGGCAGGGGTCGTCGAGTTTGAGATGGTTGCACGCGACGATGAGCGGTCCTTCGCGCGGGACTTTTTCCGAACCGATGATGCGCGTTCGATCGGGGACGTGGAGGATCGTGCCGACGATGTCCGTGCATTCTTCGATGTAGGGGTCGATGAGCGGGGGCTGCGCCAGTTTGAGGCGGCTCAGGAAAAAGCGGGAGAAGAATTGGACCGCTGCGAACCCGCTACGAACTTTTATCATGGCGCGGGAATTGTAGTGGATTACGGGAGCTGGACCGGGCGGAGATAGAGCCCCGCGGGCTGCGTCACCCACCAATCGCCCGTCGTGCGCCGGGTTTCCCAATCGGAGAAGTGGTATTCGTCGCGCGTTGCGCGGATGTACCGGGGGGGCGTGTCCGGGAAGGGATTCACAGCCAGGAGTTTATCCACGGAAGGCGACCCTTCGAATAAGCGCATCACGAAGGCCGAGAACCAGGGTGTCGAATTCGCGTTGCCGAGGGCGGCGAACCACATCTGCCAATCGAGACGCGGCTGATGAGGCGCGATGAGACGCGGGGCTAACGCCGGATCGCCGGGCTTCCAGCGAAAGACATAGGGCTTCCAATTCTCGCCGTCGTTGCTTCCCTCAATTGTGATTTCGTGGCGCGCGGTGGTCATGTGCGCGAAGAGGCCGTAGCCGTTGGAAAGGCGGAACGGCGCGGTCCATCGGTAGAGCGAGACGGCGAAGGGCGGCAGCGTGACTTCGCGCGCGATCCGATTGAGCATGACCGTTGCGGATAGCGTGACGAATACGACGAACAGCGCGGCGTACAACACGCGCAGGGGCTTGAAAATGGGCTTCGAGAATTCGCCGATGGTTAGCCCCTTCGCGATCTTCTTTGGCATGAGCGACCGGTAGAACTGATCGTCGAATAACAAGAGGCAAAGGGCGATGGTGAGCCAGTTGAAGAACGTGTAATTGCCGGTGATGGCGATGATGACTTGGAGAAATATCAGGAGTATCGCGCCGATGTGCCGGATGCGGCGTGGCGTGAATATGAGGAACGGCGCCCCCATTTCGATCGCGAACATGACGACTACGGAGGCGCCCTGAAACCAAGGAGGAAGCTGGTGCGCGTACCACGCCGCGGCGGTCGGCAGCGGTTGTGTCTCGTAGTGGAAATCGAGGGCGCGGAGTTCGGTCCAGGTGGGGTCATCGAGCTTGACGTAGCCGGAGAGGAACATGAGCTTGAACAGCAAGAGCCACAGGAGCCATCGCACGGCGTTAGAAGGCGCGCGTTCCCGGGAAATGTGCGGGAAGAGTTGAAACGGGGCGAATAGCGTGGCGAGGATTGCCGTTTCGATGAGGAGAATATCCCACTGGAAACTCATGAAATCGCCGCCGATGTTCACGAGCGAGAGATAGGCGATCGCGGCCATCAGGATGATGACGGGGGTGACGAGACCTATGGCGATGATTGCGCCGAGCGTGATGCCGAGCGCGCACATTTCCAGGAAGGAGCCGTCGCTTGGATTGATGAACCAGTAGACCGTGGGCATCTGCCAATAACGTTCGGGGCCGGCTTGCGATTCGACGGCGGCGATTAATTCCGCGGCGGGCAGGACGCCCCATGAACCCATGAGGCCGAGGATTTGCGTTTGTAGCGACCAGAATGCGACGAGGAAAATTAGGCCGAGATTGCGGAGAAAGAGCCAGCGGCCGAGGTGGAATTGTTCCGGTTCGTAGTCAAGGCCCCAGAGACGATTCGTGATCCAGCCCGCGAGATTGCGGTGGTTTGCGATGAAGCGATACGTCGACTCGGATGCGGGCGCGAATCCGGGTACGCGGCGGTAGCACGGCTCGATCCATTTGCGCCGCGGCATGTGGCGCAGCAACCGGAACACTGCCTCGGCGGCGGAATACACGCGGCCGGATTCGTCGACGTATTGGACGGCTTCGCGGAATTCTTCGGGCGCGATCTGCGTGAACTCGCTCCGCAGTTCCTGCGAAGGTCCGAAACGTACGGCGTCGCCGATGCGATCGCGCCAACGGGCGACCCAGTATTTGCAGAAGGCGCAATCGCCGTCGTAGATGAGGGTGGGTTTTGGGGACAGGACGCGACGCTCCGGGGTTGTGGGAAGAATGGTAGCTGAAAGTTAAACGCAGAGGCGCGGAGGTCGCTGAGGATCGCGGAGAGTTATGCGGCGGAGTTGCGTTCGTTTTTTTGGGGGAGGGAATGGGTCTGCGTTGGATTGGCGATGATGTAGGGTGGGCGGCCTTGGACTTGGTGGTAGATGCGGGCGACGTAGAGGCCGAGGATTCCTAGCGCTATGGATTGGAGGGCGCAGAGGAGGGTTAGGAGGAGGAAGGCCCAGTAGATCCAAGGTGGGGGTGTGCCGAGTGTGAGTGCTGCGATGCCGGCGAGTGTGGCGGCGCCTGCGATGGCGAGGATTGCGAGGCCGAGCAAGAGGGCGAGGGTCAGCGGGCGGGTCGAGGAGGAGACGAAACCGAGCAGGAATTCGTGCGCGGGGCCGCGGCTTAGGAGCGGGAAGTGGGTGCGGCCGGCGTGGCGGGCTTCGCGTCGATAGTTGATTTGCGTTTGGTTGAAGCCG
>JBGTJY010000829.1:0-3073 GCA_041744855.1 Candidatus Hydrogenedentales bacterium | reverse complement strand
TGAATTTTAGTCACGTAACTATCGGCGCGAAGGGCGTGTATTACTCGAAGACTTTGGATAACGGTCTTGCGGAACAGCGCTGGCACACGCTGGAATTCAAGGGCGATGTTCCGCCGGGTACCGTGGTGGAAATATTCCATTACTCGTCGGACGATGAAGACCTGCAGCGCGCTGTCGACCGCGTGATCGCCGATCCGGCGCTCGACGCGAACCAAAAGAAAGGGGCGCTTGACAGCATACTCCAGCCGCGCTGGAAAACGCCTGAGAGCTTTGTCGGAGAAACGGAGCATGCGAACTTGGGTAAAGACGAGGGCGCAACTGGCTCGAGCGATCGGACCGCTGTTTCGCACGGAATGGCGCTACGAGAGAACAAAGGGCGCTATCTGTGGTTCAAAATTGAATTATCGAGTTTTGAACAATCATCGGAACCTACAATTTCGGAATTGCGGATCTATCATCCGCGAATCTCCTACCTTCGATATCTCCCCGAGACTTATCAAGAGAACGCGGTAAGCCGCGATTTTCTTGAACGCTTTCTGTCGCTGTTTGAGGCGGTATTCGCCGGACTCGAGTCGAATATCGGTGGACTCTTTCGATTGTTCGATCCGGATAGCACGGACCCGGCTTTTCTCCCGTGGCTCGGTTCATGGCTAAACCTGGCGCTGACCGACGATTGGAGTATGGAAAAGAAGCGAGAACTGATCGGCAACGCGCATCGCTTTTTTCATACCAAAGGCAGCGCTGCGGGTTTGCGCGAACTCATCGCAATGATGACGGATAGCAATGCGATCGTGTTGGAGTCGAACCGCCACGAGAATGCGGGTGTATTGAACGAAACATTTCGTCTCGGCATGAACACATATGTGCATCGCACGCCCGTTCGCGCGTTCAGTCTGGGTCACGGCGCGATTGTTGGCCGGACGGCGTTACGTCTTGAGGACGAAGAGACCGCGGAGGACGCATTTCTCGCAAACGCGTTTCATTTCACCGTGTTGCTCGACATGACGCAAGAGCAATTTACACGGAACGAAGGCAAGGTGCGGCGACTTATCGATGACCATCGACCCGCGCACACCGCGTACACACTGCGCGCCATCGGCGACGCGAAAGTGGGCGGACGCCTATTCGTGGGAATGAATACGAGGCTTGGAGATTATCGGCCGTTCCAAGTGGGCGTTTCGCGTCTGGGCGGCGTGGTCGCCGCGGGGGCGGAAGACATGGGCCTGAGAGTCGATCGAAATACACGCTTAGGAAACGCGTTGCGGATTCATTGAACCGCACGAAGAGGAGCAAAACGATGAAGAACGGTGACCACTATCACAACTGCGGCGTGTGCGACTCCGCGCCGTTCGAACGCAACCACTATTTCTATGGAAAGAGCCTAAGTGTGCGCGATTTCCAGCTCGAGCAGGACTATTTCAATGCAAAGCGGCGACTGCTCAACCGGACGATCCACGGCTGGGGGATCGTGTGCGGATTAAAAGTCGATCCAGATTACAACGGTTTTCGCGTCGAGCGTGGTATGGCCTTAACGTGTTGTGGCGACGAAATTGTCGTGTGCGACGAACAGTATGTTTGCATGAAGGATCTGGCGAAGGTACTGGGTAACGATAGGGAAGTGAAGGCCGTTCTGTGCCTGGAGGCGGACGAGTGCAAGACGGAACAAGTGGAGCTCCCCGCTGAGAAATGTAACTGTGAGGAGAAGCATGAATTTAATCGAATTAGGGATGGGTTCAGAATTCGAGCGCGCCGGTGGGATGATGTGAAGGCGTGCGTGAAACGGTCTAAGGTCGACTGCCCGCACCCGCCGCGTGTGGATGGATGCAAAACAGAGCAGTTGCACGAATATCTCGCCAGAGTGATTTCGGAGGGGTGCGCGGACTGTGGCGATTGCAAGTGTGTGCCGTTGGCTTCCTTTACGGTCAGGCGACGCAGTCTAACTGGGGATAAGAAACTAACCACTTCCAAGGAGGGATGTTCCCCGAATCCCGACGATCCGGCGGCACAAGCGGAGATAGAAGTAACCGACGTCGACGCGTGGACCCTGAGGAAATATGTCTATGGCAATGCGCGTCTGCACGGCCTGATCGAGTGTTATCACGGCAATTTCGCGCGGATCATTCGTGTGAGCTGGCGCGAAGACTCCCAGGTGACGATGAAAGGCGTAGGAGGCGACCACTACATGAGTTGGACCGAGTTCGCAGATCTCGCGCACTCCGGCCTTAAGGTGACTTTTGATCGGGATATGAACTGCGACACGATTAATTCGAATACCTTCCTAGTTGTCGTGAAAGTGAAAGACGACACTGAGTGGTATCTGAAACCCTATTATATTGACAAGACGACGATAGAAACATCATCCAAGAATTGCTACACCGCTACGCTGACGTTCGATAGCGAGTTCATCAAGGATGAGATTGACGATGTGCCTTCCAGGATCGATGACGGCATCATCGTCGAGATCATTCTACGGGGCAGCCTGATCAAGGACAAAGGAGGCCAGCCTCTTGACGGAGAGAACATCTACCTCTACGCCGACCCGCACGAACCCAAAACATCAGGCAATGGAACGGGCGGTGGCGATTTCGTCGATTGGTTTCGGGTTGGCGCGAGAACGAAATGATTGACGTCTGATTGGCCGAAACTTAACTACTCCCAGATGGAGGGTGAACTGATGAAAACGCTGACGCAACACGAAGAGAAGCGCTGCACCGACTCTAAGTCGTGCGAGTTTGTTGGCCTAAAACGAATCCGCTACTTCCACGGCATGTTGCTCACGGATGAGGATTTCCGCGCCGAGCAGTTCTACCACATTGAAAAGCGCAGACTACTCAACCGCATGCTGTACGGGTGCGGGATTGTGTGCGGATTAAGAGTCGAGCAACCGAAGAAACATTCCTCCAGATTCGTTATCCATCCAGGGCTTGGTCTTGACTGTTGGGGGCGCGAGATTCTGGTTAGTAGTCAGAAAGAGTTCGATGCGAATCAGTTATTGAAAGACGTTAAGTCATCGTCTAACGGGGCTGATTGCACGACGAAAGAGCAAGAGAAGGAACAGCATTTCCACCTGCTC
>JBGTJY010000828.1:0-2250 GCA_041744855.1 Candidatus Hydrogenedentales bacterium | reverse complement strand
GGTCAGCACTGTGCCGCTCAACGTGCGATCGCGCGGCGGCGAGGGCGATGCGAAGCGCACGCTCATGATCTGCGAGATGCTGGTCGACGATCACGATGACATGGTCGCCAAAGGAATGTCGTGGGCGTTGCGCGAATTGGCAGTACGCGCGCCCAAGGAGGCTGACGCATTCGTCACGACGCACGAGTCCAAATTGGCGCGGCGCGTAGTGCGCGAGGTGCGCAACAAACTCGCGACGGGACTCAAGAATCCCAAATCGTCCCGCGCATGAGCCTACTCGCCGTCGCCGCCGCGATGCTGTGCGCCGCGGACATCCTGGACTTCAGAATCGAGCCGAACCCGCACGAATCCGCCCCACTCGTACTACGCTGCGATTTCGCGATCGCCGCGGCGGAGCCTGCGTCGCTTATCCTAAATAGCGGCAACCGTCAACTGCGGTTTCAATCGAACCCCGCGGAGACTCGCCACGAATTCACGATGCTCGGCTTGAAACCGGACACGAATTATCGCTTGGATATCGCAGTGGACAAAATGCCGACGACCTTTCGACCAATCGTTCTGAAGACGCCCGCATTGCCGGATTGGTTCCCCCCGATCCGCTGCACGGTCGCGCGACCCGACCGCATGGAACCCGGCGTCACGTTGATGGTCATCTACCGTTGGATCGATCAAGCGCTCGATCGCGAATTCGGCCTGCTCGTAGCGGTCGACGAACGCGGCGAAATCGTCTGGCACTATCGGCCGCGCCACCCAATCCACGCGGCAACCCTGCTCGACAACGGACGCCTCCTGTGCATCGTCGAACGCGCGGGCACGATGATCGAGATCGATTTCCTCGGCGCCGTACACCGCCGCATGCACACAACGGGCATCCCAAAACCCGCGCCGATCAGCCCGAGCGTCGCCGTGGATACGGACACCTTTCACCACGACGCAATCGAACTTCCCAACGGAAACATGGCGACGCTAAGCACGGAAATTCGCCGTCTGCCGGACTATCCCACGAGCGAGACCGACCCGAACGCGCCGAGAGCCGTCGCCAATGTGATCGGCGACGTGATCGTGGAGTTCGACGCCACGGGCCGCGTGGTTCGTCAGATTCGGCTGCTCGATGTGCTCGATCCCTACCGCATGGGTTACGACTCGCTTGGCACCCAATTCTGGCAACGAATCTACGCCGATCGCGAAAACTGGAACACCCGCGACGAGTGGCCCCGCGATTGGTCCCACGCCAATTCGCTCGACTACGACGAAACCGGCGACGCGTACATTGTATCGCTCTACCACCAGGACGCCGTCATCAAGTTGCACCGGACAACCGGCGAACTCGTGTGGATACTCGGCACGCCCGACGGTTGGCGACAGCCCTGGCGCTCGAAATGCCTCGAACCCATCGGCGAGCTCTCGTGGCCGTACCATCAACACGCCGCGAAGCTGCTGCCCAACGGAAACCTGCTCCTCTTCGACAACGGAAAGTACCGCGCCAGGCCGTTCGATCCGCCCATGGACGCGGCGGAAAGCTACAGCCGCGCGGTAGAATATGCCATCGACGAGCAAGCGAAAACGGTGCGCGAAGTGTGGTCCTGCCGCGGCGATGGATTCTACTCGTCGTTTCTCGGCGATGTATCAATCCTGCCGCAAACCGGCAACATTCTCATAACCGATGGCGGCGAAATCTCATTGCCCGACGGCACTCCCGCGCCGCTAGGTCTTGGAAAAAACTGGGCAAGCGTGATGGAAGTGACAAGAGACGAACGCGCGGAATCCGTGTTCGAGCTACAGATCCGCGGCGACCAACCGCAGGTCGGCTGGTCCATCTACCGCAGCATGCGAATCCCATGGTCCGTATTCTCTCCACAACTGGCAAACCGGCGATGAAAAGCGCGTCGATGAACCGCGCCTCAATCTTGAAGACCCTCGCCGCAGCCGCAGTCATCGCGGCAATTTTGATGGCGGCACTGTTCGCAGGCGCATCCACACAATTCTCGGCTGGATTCGAACCATGGACGCGCACGGTGTATCGAATCGCGTTTCTGATTTGCGCACCGTTCTGGCCTCTCTCGAATGTGTTTTGGCCGAGCGTGCAACATCACTACACGCCGATGAACGTGGCCTTCTGCAGCATCCTGGCCGCACTCGCGATTGCATTCGCGGGACGCTACGCAGTGACCCGCTTCTTGCGCCCCGCGCCGTCGACCATTCCCGCGGCAAATCTCTCGCGGCGCGCATTCCTCACGCGATCGGCCGGCG
>JBGTJY010000827.1:0-2122 GCA_041744855.1 Candidatus Hydrogenedentales bacterium | reverse complement strand
GCGAATCATCCCGGCATATGCGCCGGTTACCGCATCAACACCAGCGGCGGATCGGTCGCCTATTTCCCGGATAATGAGCCCTACGAGCTGCTCAAGATCCACCTTGCCGGCGGCGACCAGACCAGCGTGAGCGAGGCGCGCGTTTTTGCCAAAGCGGAAAAGGCGAAACTGGCGGAGTTCCTGCACGAAGTGGACGTCCTCATCATCGACGCGCAATACACCGACGAGGAGTACAACGATCACATCGGCTGGGGTCACGGCTCGCTCAGCCGCGTCGTTTCTCTCGCGCTCGCGGCCCACGCGCGGAAGCTCATTCTTTTCCACCACGACCCGAACCACGACGACGAAAAAATCGACGACATGCTGGAAGGTGCGCGCCTGCTCGTGGCCGAAAGTGGCCAGGCGATGGAAGTGGAAGCCGGCCGCGAAGGTGCGGAAATCTGGCTCGCGCCGAAGGCGGAAGCGATGGCGCGAACCGCCAGCGCGGCTTGAGCCGGCGGCCGATCCGCGGGTCGCGTTGACTTGCGAAAACAGGCAACTGGCTTTACGTCTCAGGCCGCTTCTTTTTGCCTCGTGGTGTAACGGTAGCACGAGAGATTCTGAATCTCTTTGTCAAGGTTCGAATCCTTGCGAGGCAGCCACTGAATTTTCGATTTTCGAATTCAGATTTTCGATTTCAGGCCGGGGCTGTTTGAGCGATGGATATGCTCATGCTTTATCAGGTCGTTTCCCTTCTCGGCGCGGTCATTATTCTCACTGCGTATGTGGCGCTTCAGACGGGGAGGCTGCAGGCGACGGATCGGTGGTTTAGCATCCTGAACTTTGTCGGCGCGGCATTGCTGACGTGGGTGGCGGTGATCGATTGGCGAATCGGATTTATTTTCCTGGAAGGCGCCTGGGCGGTGCTCTCACTCCCCGGGATGTTCCGGCGCGCCGCCGTTTGATTTTCGGCGAGCGCGAAAAAAATCCTGCAAGAGTGCCGCGCTCTCCTGTCCGAGAACGCCGCTCGTAATCTCGCAGTGATGATTCCATTCCGGCACTTGCAGGAGATTGAGCATACCGCCAGCCGCGCCGCTTCGAGGATCGCCACAGCCGAAAATGACGCGACGCATCCGCACATGGACGAGTGCGCCCGCACACATCGCACACGGCTCCTTCGTAACGTAAAGGTCGCAGTCGGTTAAACGCCAGTCGCCCACCGCGGCTTCCGCCTGGGTCATCGCCAACATCTCCGCGTGCGCCGTGGCGTCCTTTAACAACTCCACCTGATTATACGCGCGGGCGATCACCCGGCCTTCCTGCACGACGACCGCGCCCACCGGGACCTCGCCGGCTTTGTAGGCTTTTTCCGCGAGGCGAAGGGCCTGTCCCATATGGACGGCGTCCGGATTGAGTTCGCTCATCATCCACGGAAGCCTAGCCACGGATCGGCTCTGCACCCGTGTATTTTTTCCACGGGGCCGTGGACGCGAAAACTCTCCGTCAGGACAAACGCGCCCGCGCGGCCTTGCGGCGAAGGACGACCGCCAAAGCGCCCATTCCGAGCACGGCGAGGCCGAGGAGTGAGGGCTCCGGAATTGGCGAAATGAAGGTGGCCCCTGCAAACGTGCCGCCGCCGGTGAATGGCGAAGGGAGTGTCCCGACCTGCAGTCCCGTGGCGATATCGAAGACGTAAAAGTTGGCCTGGGTCGTATTCGGGCCATCGGTCACGTAGTACGCGCGTCCGTTGAAGACCGCGAGGGCGTCGATATCGGTTTCTCCGGCTGGATACGGGGCGCGGAAGGTGGTGCTCTGCGCGCCGAGATTGATTTCGTAGAGTCCGGCACCATTAGCATCGGATAATCCATAGAGGATACCGGTCGCGGCGTCGTGCTCGAGACCACCGAAGTCAAAAGCCGCGGGATAAACGTAGGACTGGGTCGCGACCAGGGTCGCGGGGTTGATCGCATACACGGCCTCCGTGGCGATGTTGCGCGTCCCGTAGAGCAGACCGTTCGAGAAGGACAAACCGACGAAGTTCGTGTTTGTGCCGTTGAACGTCATCGGACCGAGGTTGGTCGGCGTGAGGGACATGCTGAAAGGGGAACTGAAAAGCGTGACGCCGTTGTTCCAATAAAGCGTG
>JBGTJY010000826.1:0-5176 GCA_041744855.1 Candidatus Hydrogenedentales bacterium | reverse complement strand
AGGAGATACTCCGCGAATTCGACGATGTCGGTGTGCGCGGCCTGATGCAACGGCACGCGGCGCGAATCCGGGAAATACCGATGGAAGACGACCGCGTGTTGCGCGATATGGATTATCCCGAGGATTATCAGCGGGAGTTGGGGCTCAGTCAGAACCGAATCTCGAATCCTTGAAATTCGCCGGTCCCGGGTTGCCAATCCGACTTGACGGTTTCCACGCGGGAAAGCGCCGGGCCGCGTTCGCACCATTGAAGCATACGTGTGAGCGAATCCCGATCGCCTTCAAAGAGTCCTTCGACGCGGCCGTCGCGGAGGTTGCGAACCCAACCCGTGAGCCCGAGGCTCTTCGCTTGCTTCATGGCCGCGTGCCGGAATCCCACGCCTTGAACGAGGCCGGCAATGACGACGGACAAGCGCCCCGATCCGTCCACCGCCTGGCAACTCTCTTGACTCACTTTAACAGGCGGACTTTCAGCATGCGTTCGCGATACCCCGCATCCGCGATGCAGACGGCCGCCTCGCAAGCCGCCATCGCCACTTCCGGATACGCGCTTTCGATGGCCGGCTGCAGTAGTCCCATCAACGATCGCGATTCGGATGCGGCGATCAAATTGCACGTCGCGACTTGAACGGCGATCACCGTTTCGCGATTGTAGTCGTCGTCGCCATCGTGCGCGCGGCTGTAGACGTCGCCCGGCTGCAACCTAAGCAAATCTTGCAAGATACCCTTTGCTGGCGCGTGCCCGCCCTTATGCAGCGCAGCGGCAATTCGCGCGCGGAGGATTAGATTGTTCAAATCGGGATCGCGCGGCTTTTCGAGTTCGGCACGCAACTCGTTGTTCGCGTCCCAGTCACCATCCCGACACAGCAGAATGTTCGCTTCGACGGCCACGCCCGGCTCGCGAAGCCGGTCCGGGTCGATATCCTTCTTCGCCTGTGGGTCTCCGAATGCGTAGAGCACGCGTAGAGCGCGGAAGCGAGCCGCACCGCGATCCTCTTCGGCGAGTTTGCGCATCGTCGCGATGACCGTATCGCCGCCCATGAGGATCAAACCGTCCACTGCGGCGTCCGCTTTGATGTCGTTCAACCCACTCAGATTGCGCACGAGCGCGTCGATGCCCGGTTCGTATTTCAAGAGGCCCGCGGCGATTGCAGCGCCCGGGAAAATCTCGGCGGCGGGGTCTTGCAGCAGTTCATTGATGGAATCGATGTACTCCGTTTTACCCGTCAATCCCGCGAGGAGAGCGGCTTGCGCCTTGGTCCGGCGTGCGCCGCTGGCGAGTCCCGCGGCGATGATTTTGGTATCGACCTCGCGGCCGGCGACATAGAGGCCCAGCGATGCCGCGACCGAAGTCGGAACGTCGTTGCTCGTCGCGCGGGCGAAGAGAAACGCTTCGGCATTCTGCTGATTCTGACCGCGCTTGGCGGCCATCAACGTCGCCGCACGCATGAGCAGTGCACCGTTGTCCTTGTTTTCGTTGAGCAATTCGAATGCACGCGCGATGGCGCGCTCTTCGATACTCTGGTCGTCGGCGCTCAGCCGAATCGTACGGCTCCCGCCTCCCGCGCCACTTTGAACTACTTCTTTTTGCACGCGAATTTCGCGAATATCCGCTAGCGGATGCGCCGTCGGGGCTCCGTTGATGTCGATTAGTCCCACGTACGTGTCCCCAATGTCCCGGATACGCATGTTCGGGTCTCGCGCGCCGGAATTCAGCCAAATCGTGACGTAGGTCTCAGTGCCGACAAGGTCCTGCAGCGTTTTACCGCCGCCTTCGGTGATGCGCACCTGCGCGACGGCGGCAGCGGCGAACGACGCAACAGCTATCACGGCGAAACAAAGTTTCGAACTTCTCTTCATTACTTGGGCGATCCTCAGGATGTCTCGCGATTCATTCCCAACGCTCGGGGCAGGCTGGAAGCCTGCACTACAAACTGCAAGCAGGCTGGAAGCCTGCGGCTACAAATTCCAAGCAGGCTGGAAGCCTACGACTCAAACTCGTAGCAGGCTGGAAGCCTGCACTACAAAAGATGTCGCCAGTCTGGACGCGACTCTCCGGCACTTGATTCTAATTAAAGCAAGGCCAGTTTCTCATCTTTGACCACGCGATCGAGAAAGCGCCGCGCGGCCTCGAGCGAGGGGACCAGCGGGTGAATTGCAAGCGCTTGCAGCGCGTATTCGTACGATTTATGCCGCACGGCCTCGACTGCGAGCCGATCGCTCTGCTTGACCGACTCGAATAGCCCCTTCAAAAAAAGCGGACAATTCCCCACTTTTCTGGCCTGGACTCCCTGCGAACCTACCTCGACCGGGACTTCCACGCTGCAATCGGCGGGCAAATCGCGAATGGCCCCACCGTTGCGCACGCACAAAATCAGCGGCGTTGGCTCGGGCTTCTGCAGTGCCAGCATGATGGGAACGATCGCATCCTCGTACCACAGCGCGTTCCGTTCGCGCGTCAAGCCGGGAATCTCGTGGAGCGATTTATCGGCGTATAGCTTCAGGATTTGTTGCTCGGCCTCGTACAGCACTTCCCCGCGAAACTTGGCGCGCGCCTTCTGACTTTTGAGAATAGTGTCGCCATGAAAATACAGGCTCACCGTTTTCGTGGGGATCATGCGGAACAGATCGATGACGTCGTAGTCGAAACCGTCGCTACGATCTTTGTCGAGCACTTCGAGCACCTTGCCGAGGCAACTCACGCCGTCGACTTTGACGTCTTGAATCCAACCGAAATGGTTGAGTCCAATGTAGTTGACCGTGAGTTCCTCTGGACGCCGGTGCAAAACCTGCGCGACCTTTTTCACGTAGATCACCGGCAAATCGCACACGCCGATGACCTGCAATTTGGTATATCGCGTGAGCGCCTCGACGACAATGCCCATGGGATTCGTCAGGTTAATGAATACGCAGTTGGGATTAATGCTCTGGATGCGCTCGGCGAAATCGAGCACGGTGGGAAGCGTCCGCAAGGCATTCGCAACACCGCCGGCGCCGATCGATTCGTCTCCGATCATTCCCTGTTTCGGGGGCAGCTTCTCGTCGCGAATGCGCGCGCGCATCCCACCAACACGAATGTGATTGAGCACGAACTCGGCGTCCTTGACGGACTCTTCCAGATCGGTCGACGCGATGATCTTCGTCAAATATCCGCGGCGATCGACGATGCGTTGACAAAAGTCGGCGACGACCCTCAGTTTTTCGACGGTGCGACCGAAGAGTACGACCTCGTTCACCAGCAGATTGTGCGAGATCAGCGATTGGATCAGCTCCGGCGTGTAGACGCTGCTGCCGCCGAGTATCGCGAGGCGCCCGATCATGCGAGGGCACCTCTCGCTTTGCGCTTGATGCGATTTCGCCACGCTTGCCGTAATGTGAAATCGAGCGTGCGAATCATTTCGCCGATTGGCCGCGGCCGCGTCTCGATTTCGACGTTCCCCCTGCGAATCGCATCGAGGATCGCGTCGGTACGCGGCTCGGCGTCGACCCACGTGAAGGTGCTATCGATGAGCGGCAACAGATGCGTGTCCGATGTGCCGACCATCGGCAGGTTGTGTTCGCGCGCGACTTTGACCGCCGGCACGTTTAGATTGAGCAGCGGCTGGTAGAAGCAACTGTATTCGATTGCGTCGAAGAGGTCGATGTTTTCTTTGAGTTTGCCCAACAGCGATTGACCTACCGGAAAATACGGGTGCGGCGCGATGATCACGGCGTCGCGTTTACCGAGCCGGCGCAATTCGTCGAATGACCTCGCCGCGGCCTGCTCGCGATCGGGATTCAGCATGAGTACGTGCCGGCCGTCTATGTTGGCCTCGATCCCGGGGATCAGCACCATGCCGAGCTGGCCCGCGTACTCCGCGAGATACTCGTCGTAGACAAGAATTTCGTGGCACGTGATCGCGACGACCTGGAACCCTTTCGAAGCCGCGTCGTCGAGCAACATCTCCGCGCTGTGAGGAATGTCGTCGCGCACGTCGTCACACGTGTGCAAATGGAAGTCCGCTTTAAGCCGCGGCATGGTTCCGCCTCGAGAAGAGGATGCGAGTCGAGCGCAGGAGGCGCGGGTGCGGGTCTCCCCCGAATGCCGCCGCCGATGCAAATGCCGCCATCATTGCGCGCCCCATCGTTGCCACTACACTGCGCGCGCAAATCGCGCGCAGCAGTCAGCCCACTCTGCATCTTAACAGCGGAATTTGGGAGATGCAATGGGCAAATGTTCGATGCGTGGCGTTCGCTCCACACCGCCGTCTTGGGCGCATTTCGAAAATGGAACGATTAGATCACAGCGCAGCGGGGCCGCAATCAAACCACGGGGGACACGGGGAACGCGGGGAAATGATTCACCACAGATAAACGCCGATTGCCACGGATGAACACTGATGAAAGTCGAGCCTACGCAATCACATCGTGCACGACATTCCCGTGCACGTCCGTGAGTCGGAAATCGCGCCCTGCGTAGCGGTAGGTGAGTCGGGTGTGATCGAAGCCGAGTAGGTGGAGCATCGTGGCGTGGAGGTCGTGGACGTGGACTTTGTTTTCCGTGGCCTGGAATCCGAATTCGTCCGTTGCGCCGTGGACGTATCCGCCCTTGACGCCGCCGCCGGCCATCCAGAGCGTGAACCCGTAGTGATTGTGATCGCGGCCGTTGATCTTGCCCGCGTTCGCGCCCGGAGTCGGTAGTTCGACCGTCGGCGTGCGGCCGAATTCGCCGCTGCAAATGACGAGCGTGTCTTCGAGCATGCCGCGCTGTTTGAGGTCCGTGATGAGACCTGCCAACGCGCGGTCGCATTGCTTGGCGAGGCGCTCGTGGTTCACGGCAATGTCGTCGTGGTTGTCCCAGGGCTGCCCTTCGCCGTGCCAGACTTGCACGAATCGCACGCCGCGCTCGACGAGCCTGCGCGCGATGAGGAGTTGGCGCGCTTGCACGCCGCCGCCGTACATCTCGCGCACGTGGCGCGGTTCTTTGGAGATGTCGAAGGCGTCCGTCGCGTCGAGCTGCATGCGATAGGCCAACTCGAACGATTGAATGCGCGCCTCGAGATCGGCGTCCTGCGTGCGCGCCGCTTGGTGTTCGTGGTTGAGTTCTTGCAAGAGGTCGAGCTGCGCGCGCTGATGACGCATCGATGTGTAATTATTTTTGATGTTCTGGATGAGCTTTTCGATATCATCGAATTGC
>JBGTJY010000825.1:0-3215 GCA_041744855.1 Candidatus Hydrogenedentales bacterium | reverse complement strand
CGATCGGGAAGTAGGGCGCGAGCGTTCCCGAGACGAAGGTGCCGAGGATCGCCAGTATGCCGCCGGTGGATGCGAGCAGGCCGCAGACGATCCACGGGAGATCGCGCGGCAAGGCGTTCAGCTTATAGCGATACCAGCGCGCGTAGTCTATCGCGTCGTCCGGCGCCGTCAACCCGGCTTCGCGTGCCCAGGGCTCGTCCCAGACGTTGTGGTGCGCGCGCTCTTCGAGGGATTGATCGTCCACCGGCGCGCCGAGGGCGGGTTCGTCTTGAGTTGTCGGTGACTTCGAATTGGCGTCGCGCGAGTCGTCGGCGGGTTGTAGGTGCGGTTCCGAGAAGATGGAATGGTCGCGGCGGTTCATACTGCGCGGCGTGCATCAACGCAGATCGCCGTGCCGTACGCGTGAATCTCCGCCGTGATGAGGCCTGCTCCGCCCGAGCGGGCGCCGACGGTCGAGGTCTCGAAGCGGATATTGCAGACGAGCGTCGCGCCGATTTCGTTGGCTTTTTCGAGCATGCGGACGTGGGCTTCGCGACGCGCGCGGGTCATCAGCGTTTGCAGCGATTTCACTTCGCCGCCGAACAAGCTTTTGAGCGCGCTTGCGAAGGTCTTGAAGTAATCGGAACCGATGACTGCTTGTCCATCAACGTAACTGACATCGACGATGGGCGCGTTCACGGTCACTTGTTTCAGATTCGACGTGACGATGTGGCGCAACGCGGCTTCGCGGCGATCGAGGGAGCGCAGGTGGCGTCGTTCGACGGTCTTGCCGACGGCGTAACCCAGGAGAAGCAGCGTCAGCGGGACGAGGCCGCCGAACAAAATGGAAAGGAGGCTCGACACGATTTCAGCTTCCCGGCTCGACGACGACGGCTGTGCCGTAGCAGTAGAGTTCGGCGGCGCCCTGGGTGACCGAGCTGGTGCTGAATCGGACATTGACGACGGCATTGGCGCCGAGTTCTTCGGCTTGGGCGATCATGCGGCTCATGGCTTCGCGGCGGGCTTCGGTGAGGAGTTCGGTGTAGCCCTTCAGCTCGCCGCCGACGAGGTTTTTGAGTCCGGCCTTGATGTCGCGGCCGACGTGCTTGGCGCGGATGGTGTTGCCCTGCACGAGGCCGAGCATCTGGGCGATTTGCATTCCAGGAATGAATTCGGTGTTCACGATCATCAAGGCTCGCATCTCCTTCGAATGTGGCCAACTTTTGCTCAGGATACGTTGGAGCGAGGTCGCGGTCAATGGGCGGGACGGACTATCGTTTGACAAATCCCTACTAAAACGATTAGAATTGTATAGTTTTGTTGTAGCGCGTGGTTTTATTTCGTTCCAACAGCCGCGCGATTTGGGAAGGGCTCGACGGGTTCGGAAGGGCCCGGTGGGTTTGGAGGGGCTGCGCTTTCGTGGACTGGCAGGCGTGGGTGACGGTTGCCGTTGTCGTGTGCATTTTCGTCGCGCTGGTGCGCGATTGGGCGGCTCCGGACATGCTCTTCATCGGGGCCGCGGCTTTCTTCGCGCTCGTGGGGATTATCGATGCGGAAGCGGCATTCGACGGGTTCGCCAATTCGGCGCTGATTACGGTTGCGATGCTGTTTGCCGTCGCGTCCGCATTGCGCGAGACGGGCGTGCTGGATTCGATCGGGCACTATGTTCTGGGGAAAGCACGGACTCAACGGGGCGCGTTGACGCGGCTTTCCGGGGTCGTTTTGCCGATGTCCGCGTTTTTGAACAACACGCCGATTGTGGCGATGTTCGTGCCGATCGTGCTGGACTGGTGCCGGCGAAACGATATTGCGCCGTCAAAACTGTTAATACCCCTGTCCTATCTGACGATTTTAGGCGGTACTTGCACGCTTATCGGCACGTCGACCAACCTCGTGGTGCATGGGCTCATGACGGATCGAGGAATCGCCGGGATCGGCATGTTCGAGTTGAGCAAGATAGGCCTGCCGTACGCGGTCATCGGCTGCATCTACATTTATTTTTTCGCGGGCCGGCTCCTGCCGGAGCGCAAAGAGTTGCTGGAACAACTGGGTGAATCCCGCCGCGAATTCCTGGTGGAGATGATCGTCACCCCCGGTTGCCGGTTGATTGGCCAAGGGGTCGAGACCGCCGGCCTGCGCCAGTTGTCGGGGCTCTTCCTCGTCGAGATTGATCGGGACGGCAGAACGATTAGCCCCGTGGGCCCGGAGGAAATTATCGAGTCCAACGACCGGCTCGAGTTCACGGGCCTGGTTGAGAACATCATCGATCTCGAAAAAATCCCTGGACTGATTCCGGCCACGGCGCACGACGTCGAGGCGCAGCCAAAGGCTGAACCGGACGGGCGGCTCTGCGAGGCGGTCATCTCGGAGAGTTCGCCGCTCATCGGAAAGACGATTCGCGAGGCCGATTTCCGTGCCGCTTACAACGCGGTCGTGGTCGCCGTGCACCGATCGGGGGCGCGTGTCGAGCGGAAGGTCGGCGATATTCAGTTGCGGCCCGGGGACACGTTGTTGATGCAGACGACGCCGCATTTTCGGCGTGCGCACCGGAACGATCCTGCGTTCTATCTGATCAGCGACGTAGAAAACTATCGTCCGCTTCGACGGGACAGGGCCTGGATTTCGATTGCGATCTTCGCGGTTCTGCTTGTGGCGATGACTACGGGCTATATCCCGATTGTGGTCGCGGCCGCGCTGGCAGCCGTGTTGATGGTGGCGACGGGTTGTATCTCCGCGGGTGAGGCGCGGCGGAGCATCGATTGGCAAGTGCTCCTCACCATCGGCGGGGCGTACGCGGTGGGGTTAGCGTTGGAGAATTCGGGCGTCGCGCATGTGGTGGTCGAATCGATTCTCGGCGGCGGGGGCGCGGCGAATCCGTGGATCATGTTGGCGGTGATCTATGTGCTTGGTTCGATTGTCACGGAGATGATCACGAACAACGCCGCGGCGATTCTGATTTTTCCGTTTTGTTTGGAGACGGCGAAGGCGTGCGACGCGGATGCGCGTCCGTTCCTGGTCGCGCTGGTCATGGCGGCGTCAGCGAGCTTCATGACGCCGATCGGCTACCAAACGAACATGATGGTGTACGGTCCGGGCGGCTACCGGTTCACTGACTATGTGCGGATCGGCGGACCGCTCCACCTGGTGCTGATTTGCGTCGCGGTGACGTTTATCCCGCTGATTTGGCCGTTCTGAAAGCTAATTGTCATTCTGAGCGCCAGCGAAGAATCAGCGCG
>JBGTJY010000824.1:0-2316 GCA_041744855.1 Candidatus Hydrogenedentales bacterium | reverse complement strand
CAATCTGTTCCTGTGGCAGGCGGCGAATGGGCGGGCGGTCGAGACGCTCAAAGGTCACAACGGCGCGATTCACGATCTCGCGTTTACGCTCGATTCGACTGTCCTCGCCTCGGCCGGGGCGGACGGCAACGTGATCATTTGGGATGCGTGGAAATATAACCAAGTCCGCGCGTTCGGCGCACACGGCGGCGCGGTGCACGCGGTTCGGATCAACGCAGCGGGTCAACTCATCACGGCGGGCCAGGACGGTCTCACGAAGCGCTGGGATCTCGCGGGACAGAACCTTTCGACGTACCCGGCGATGTCCGACTGGGCGTATCAGGCCGTATTCAACGCGAAAGGCGATCTCGTTCTAGGCGGCGATTGGGCGGGATCGATAGCGGTGTGGAAAGCGGATTCCGGCGAACGCCTTGCCGATTTCACGACGAACCCGAATCCGGATTTGGTTCTCGCAACCGCCCCGCCGGAGCCTGCGCCTCCTACGGAATCCGCGGCTGCTGCGACAAACTAATGGAACGCCGCGTCCGAATCTTTCATTCGCACGAAGAAGCCGAGCGTGCCGATCGCGAGGAAATGCTCGCATTGAAACCCGAGGCGCGCATGCTAATGCTTTATGAACTGATCGAGCAAGGGGCTGGTGACGCTCTCCAAAGATTCGAGCGAGTTTGCCGAATAACTAAGCTCGGGCAATCCGAGGAGTAGTTATTCCCATTCGATCGTCGCGGGGGGTTTGCTGGTGATGTCGTAGAGGGCGCGGTTGATTCGGGGGACTTCGTTGCAGATGCGGCTGGCGGTGCGGGCGAGAATTTCGGGGGGGCATCGGTACCAGTCGGCGGTCATCGCGTCTTCGGAGGTGACGGCGCGGAGCGTGCAGACTTCTTCGTAGGTGCGGGCGTCGCCTTGGACGCCGACACTTTTCACCGGGAGCAGGCAGACGAGGGCCTGCCAGATTTCGCGGTAGAGGCCGGCTTTCTTGATCTCTTCGATGAAGATCGCGTCGGCCTCGCGCAGCGTATCGAGTCGTTGTTTCGTGATGGGGCCGATACAACGCACACCGAGTCCCGGACCTGGGAACGGATGCCGGTAGACGATTTCGTCGGGCAGGCCGAGCTCGTGGCCGAGCGCGCGGACTTCGTCTTTGAACAACTCGCGCAGGGGCTCGAGTAGTTTTAGGTGCATCTTCTCAGGCAGGCCGCCGACGTTGTGATGGCTCTTGATAGTGGCGGAGGGTCCGCCGGTGCCGCTGACGCTTTCGATGACGTCGGGATAGAGGGTGCCTTGCGCGAGAAAGTCGACGTGGGGGAGTTTCTTGGCCTCTTCCTCGAATACTTCGATGAACACGCGTCCGATGATTTTGCGCTTGGTTTCGGGCTCGGTGACGTCCTGGAGCGCATCGAGAAAACGGGCCTCGGCGTCGACGATGTCGAGATTGATATGAAAGTTACGGCGAAAAACTTCTTCGACCAATTGGCGTTCGCCTTTGCGCAGGAGGCCGTTGTCGACGAACACGCAGTTGAGCTTGTCGCCGATCGCGCGGTGTATGAGCATGGCCGCGACGGACGAATCGACCCCGCCGCTAAGCGCGCAGAGCACGCGCTTATCGCCCACCGTCTTGCGAATGCGATCGATTTCGACGTCGACGAACGAGCCCATCGTCCATTCTGACGGACAGTTGCAGATGTTGTGGACGAAATTCGAGAGGATTCGCGTGCCTTGCAACGTGTGCAAGACTTCGGGGTGGAACTGCACGCCGTATAGCTTGCGCGCCGGATCGACGAGCGCGGCGAGTGGGCAGTTTTCCGTCTCGCCGATAACGCTGAACCCTTGTGGCAGCGACACGATTCGGTCGCCGTGGCTCATCCAGACTTGCGTGTGCTGGTCGACGCCATCGAGCAGGTTGCCGTCGGCGGTGTGATCGAGGTGCGCGATGCCGTATTCGCGGCGCTCGGCCTGCTCGACTTTGCCGCCGAGCATGTGCGCGAAGAGTTGCGCGCCGTAGCAGATGCCGAGGATGGGCACGCCGAGTGCGTAGATGCCGGTGTGCGGATGCGGCGCGCCGTTCTCGTGCACGCTGGCGGGGCCGCCGCTGAGGATTAGGCCCGAGGGCCTGTATTTCGCGAGTTCCTGCGGGGCGATGTTGTACGGCAGGATGAGGCTGAAGACATTCGCCTCACGCACGCGCCGGGCGATGAGCTTGGCGTACTGCGCGCCGAAATCGAGGACGATGATGGGATTCGATTCAGGATTCATGGATTAAATTCACCACAGATGAACACCGATGACCACAGATGGACACGGATGAAATAAATGATGGAT
>JBGTJY010000823.1:0-2683 GCA_041744855.1 Candidatus Hydrogenedentales bacterium | reverse complement strand
TTGGTGAACAGTTCCGGGAACATCTGCAGCATCGTTTCGCGGTTCTCGAGCATGTACGACACGCCGGACGGACAACGCATGTTGTCTTCGAGCACGTAAATCCGCCCGTCGCGATCGCGCACGAGGTCCGTGCCTGTCACGTGACACCACACGCCGCGCGGCGGCTTCAGTCCGGCGCATTCGGAGCGATACGTTTTGCCCGAGAGGATGAGCTCGCGCGGCACGACGCCGTCGTTCAGGATTTTTTGATCGTGATAGATGTCGTTGATGAACAGGTTCAGCGCCGTGGTGCGTTGGACCAGGCCGCGCTCTATCGTTTCCCAATCGCCCGGCTCGACGATTCGCGGGATGATGTCGAACGGGAAAATGCGCTCGGTGCCGCCGTCGTCGCCATACACCATGAACGTGATGCCGAGCTCGTGCAGCGCCGACTCGGCCGCGCGCTGCCGGCGGATGACCTCGCCTTTCGGCAACGACCGGATACGGTCTACGAGCGCCAACGCCGCACCGCGCGGCGCGTTGTCCGCGTCGAACAACTCGTCGTAAAAACCTTCCGTATCGTAACTTTCGAAGTTCAAGTCTGACCGTCCGGTAGGATTTCTTCTGGTGAAAACGGAGTTCATGCTATTGCCTAAAGAACTTACGTAGGTTGCTCGCATCCATGGCCCGGATTGCGAGGGCAAAGGGCAACTCTCGTGCCATCCACGGTATGGTCATCGATTTACGATCTCTACAACTAGGGGCTCGTCGCCGTGCGAAACGTCAAAGGCGATGGTCTGCGGCGAATCCGCGCCGAAGAGGACGTTGATGAGGTAACTGGCGGGCGGGAGCTCGATGTCGAGGTCAGCCGCGATATTGGGACCGCGGGTTTCATCATTGTTGAATGAGCCGCCCAGCGGCAGATGGCCGCCGTCGCTCGTCAGGACTTCAAAGGCGATAGTATCGGGCTCAATCGCGTGCACAGATTTGAAGAGAAGGGTTACGGTCCGGACGCCGGTTAACTCGAAATCGAGATCGGTGCGTGTATTTGGGCGCACTTCGACGTTTCGTTCCACAATCAATATGCCGTCACCTTGAACGCATACCATGTACGTTCCGGGTTCGACATTTCTGATTTCGTATCGGCCGCTCTTTACATCGACATCTCCATAAACGCCGAAGTTTGGGGAGCCGCCGTCGTCGAGTTGTGCCGCACTGACGCTGATATCATCGGTTCCTCCGAATTGAAACGGTACGAGACCCTTTTGCGCCAAGCCTAAGATCGTCCCAGAGATCATGCCGAGGTCCGCGCGCGGCACGAGCTCGACGTAGATTTTGTCGTCCGTCCCGACTATCTCGACCTGTTCGCGCACTTTGAGGTCTCGCGCGAAATCGCTGAAGATCACATCGTAGGCGCCCGGCGGAACGTGGTGGATCGTAAATTCTCCGTCGTTGTCGACGTGGGCCTGCCGGCGCGGTAAACTCGAACCGAGTTCGTTACCAATTGGCCGAATTTCGACCTGCGCGCGGTCTTCTTGACGGGTCGATGGGTCGTACTCCACGATTCGGCCCGTGATGTCACCGCCCGATAGTGCAAAATCGTGCCGATTCTCGCCGGGCGCAATCTCGAATTTTTCGTCAGGAAACCACATGTCGCCGAGATTCATCTGAATACCGGCAGTACCCGGAATAATTCCAGTCACTTTATACGTGTCGTCATCCGCGAGTTGCACTGATCCAGACACCTTTGTTCCCGGTTCACCGTTCCGTCGAATCCACCAGTGGATCACCGGGCGGGGCTCGTCAGGCTCAAGACCAGAAACCACGCCGAGCAATGTGGCGCTTCCCAATTCGAGCGTGACCGTCCGCTCCGTGAACGGCTCCAATTGAATCTTCTGGGGACTGAATGCCATCGACGGGATGTAAGCGCGTACGCGGTACTCGCCCGCTGGCACTTCGCGAAACAGGACATTGTCCGCCCCGGAGAAGTGCTCGCGCTCGGAAAACTCAGGGACCTGACCTCGAATGCTGTCCACTTCGGCATAGGCGTGGTAATCGCCCATATCCGGTGGCGCGGCGCTCGGGAGTCGAACAATGACGGTTGCGGTCCCGTGCACACCGGGCAGCCCGACGTCGATGGTTTTTTTCTCGCCGGGCGCGTCGGCCGCCCGCACAGCGATCTCGACAAAAGGCAAAGCGTTTTCCGGCGTCAGGTAGAGCGCGTACGTGTCCTCTTTGTACCGGCTGTCGTCTACGGTGACGAAGTACGCGCCGAAGTCCCGATCCGCGTGATGGGGGAACGACGTCAATCCCTTGAAGACGAACGTCCCGTCCTCCGCACTCGTCGCATACCAAGGCCCAATGACGACGCCGTTCACGCGCCCGCCACTGCACGTGATGGTGACGCCTTCCAGGTGTTCACCGGCGGCGCTCGTAACGCAGCCGAACGCGGTCATGCCGTTGGTGAGGCGGAACACATGATCCGGCGGCATGTGTTCTGGATGTGCGTAAAGAAGCGGACGGTCCTTGTACCAAATCCAAAGTCCCGGGTCGTCCATCGCCAGTTGCGTGAATTCGAAGTGGCCCAGTGCATCGGTAATCGTTTCGAGTTCGCCGTCGGGCTCGGCGCTGGAATCCGGTTGGATTCGAAAATGGTCGTACCCAGAAACGACCCGCGCGCCTGCGGCCGGCGCGCCGTCGATGT
>JBGTJY010000822.1:0-4982 GCA_041744855.1 Candidatus Hydrogenedentales bacterium | reverse complement strand
GATCCCGTCGCAGCGCGCGCGCAGGGCACTCGTCGTCTCCGAGGGCAGTTCGATGTTCGCGAGCATCAGCACGCGCTGACCGTCGAGCGTCACACACGCGCCGCCGGCGTCGATCCGTTGCAGCGCGAGGCGTTCGGCATCGAAGCGCGTCTTCGCGGCTTCGTATTCGTTGAGCGTGTCCTGATCGGGCCGCACCACGACCTTGCCGTGAACGCCGTCGACGATGACGAGGTCGCCTCGGACGATTGGCGTGCCGAGAAAGTGCAGTCCAACCACCGCGGGGATTTCGAGCGCGCGCGCGAGGATCGCGCTGTGCGACGTGGGGCCGCCGCCGTCGATCGCCATGCCGAGCGTCTTCGTCCGGTCCATGTTCACGGTTTGGGACGGCGTCAGATTGTGCGCGACGATGACGTAGGGATGGTCCAGGTGTTCGAGGCCGTTGGACTCGGCATTCGACAGAGCCGCGAGAATCCGCTGCCCGACGTCCACGAAGTCGTCGGAACGATCCCTGAACTGTTCGTCCTGAATTTCACGCATGATGCGCGTGTAGCCGTCCATGATGGCATCGACGAGATACTCGGCATTGACGCGTTCGGCCAGCAGTCGGCGCTCAATCTCGGGCCGGAACGCGGGATCGTCGAGCATCGCGAGCTGACCTTCGAATATCTCGGCATGGGACTGACCGAGAACGTCGCGGGTGTGATTGCGTATTTCGGTGAGTTTTTCGCGGACCCGGGAAACTGCCTGGTCGAATCGTTGAAGTTCCGCCGGGGGGTCGTCGATCGAGTATTTACGGACTTCCACGTTCTTGATGTGGAACGGATACGCCGGCCCAATGGAAATTCCGGGAGAAACCGGAATGCCGATGAGCGTGACCTCCACTACTCTTCCCCGAAACCTGAATCGATCAGCGTGCGCACGGCATCCATCGCCTCTTCAGCGTCATCGCCCTCGCAGGTGATGGTTAGGCGCGTGCCGCGCGACGCGGCGAGGGTCAGCAGTCCCATGATGCTTTTCGCGTTAATGCGATAGCCGTCTTTTTGGATGTGCACGTCGCACTCGAACTTGAGCACCGTCTGAACGAGCCGCTGCGCGGGACGCAGATGCATCCCCAACGAATTTGTAACCACCATGTCCTCGGAAAGACTTCTTTGCTCGCCAGATGTCGCCATGAATCCCATATTCCGTCGAAATCCCCCGCGTCCCGCGAATCCCGCCGCCCGCCCTGACCTGTCGGCTTCGCCGGGGGTGATGCCCCGCCTAGAGGCTATCCCAAAACTTCATCTTCGGTCATTCTGAGCGCGAGCGAAGAATCTCGTCGCGCCATTTACTGCGGTTATCCTGGGGCGGAGATTCTTCGCTCGCGCTCAGAATGACGGGCTCTTGGGTTATGGGATAGCTTCTAGAAGGAGGAACGTATAATACCCGATGCCAAGAGTTGGATCACGGCGCGCCGCCGCCGGTGGAAATCAATCCGGGCGCGCCGGCCCGGTGAATGTCGCGATGCCGCAGGCGCACGTCGTATTGCAGGTCGCGAATGAGCCGGTGGACTTCGCCCGCGATAGCAACGGAGCGGTGCCGCCCGCCGGTGCACCCGAGGGCCAGGGTCAAGTACGCCTTCGGCTCGTTGGCGTATTGCGGCAACAAAAACTTCAACAGGTTTTGCAGCCGCAACATGAATTCCTTCGCGGCGGGCTGACTCAGCACATAGTCGCGGACATCCGCGTCCTCGCCGGTTAGCGGCCTCAGCTCGTTGTCGTAATGCGGATTTGGCAGAAAGCGCAGGTCGAGCACCAGATCCGCCTCGAGCGGCAGTCCGTATTTGTAGCCAAACGTCATCACAGTGACGATTAATTGCGGGGCTTGTGCTTGGGCTAGAAAGATCGAGCAGATTCGCTCGCGGAGCTCAGCAGGATCGAGTGCACTGGTGTCGAGCACGAGGTCGGACCGATCGCGAATCGCCGACAACAGCGCGCGCTCACGGTGGATGCCTTCCAGGACGCCGCCCGCGGGTGAGGCCGGATGACGTCGGCGCGTTTCGGTGTAGCGGCGCTGAAGCACGTCGTCGCGGGCTTCGAGAAAGAGGACCTGCGGGCGCAACCCCAATGCCCGCACGCCGCCGAGGGCGTCCGGCAAGAGCGCCAAATCTTCGCCGCCGCGCGCATCGACACAAATCGCCACGCGGGGCCGCGGCTCGACGGAATTTTGCAACAAGTCGGCAAACGTGGGGACCAAGGCGGCGGGCAAATTGTCGACGCAATAAAACCCGAGGTCTTCGAACGCGCGCATCGTGTGGCTCTTGCCCGATCCGGAGAGGCCTGTCACAACGATGAACTGGCCGGGAAATTCTTCCATCGCCGAATTCTTTCAGAGCTTGGGCGCGGTCATGGCTTGCGCGGTCATGGCTTGGGCGGTCATGGCTTGGGCGTGGTCATCATGTCGATGATGCGCTGGTTCAGGATTTGCGCGGGATGCACTCCGATTTCTTTTAGGCGATGATTGAGCGCGGCGACCTCGACGATGACGGCCATGTTGCGGCCCGGGCGCACGGGAATGCGGAGGAGGGGAATTTTCACGCCGAGCAACTCGACGTATTCGTCGAAGAGTCCGGTGCGGTCGTATTCGACTTCCGCGCGCCATTCGTCGAGTTCGATGACGAGCGAGATAGGCTTCTGATTCGTCACGCGGCCTACGCCGAACAGACTCTGAATGTCGACGATGCCGACGCCGCGAATTTCCATGCAATGCTCGATGCGCTCATTCGTCATCGCAATGATCGTGTCTTCGCCCATTTTCTTGATGGCGACCAAATCGTCGCACACCAACTGGTGTCCGCGTTCGACCAGTTCGAGTGCGACTTCGCTTTTGCCGATACCCGGGGGGCCCGCCATCAGCACGCCGACGCCGTAGCAATCGATCGCCGTCGCGTGCACCTCGGTGATCGGCGCAAACTCTTCGGCGAGAAAAATGATGACGCGGCTGATCAGTTCGTCCGTGGTCATCGATGCGCGGAGCACCGGAATGCCCCGTCGATTGCACATGTCCAAAAACATGTTGCCCGGGGTCAGATTGCGCGAGACGAGAAAACACGGGATTTCGAACGAAAACATATTCTCGAGACGATACTCGAGTTCCGACGGCGATAGCCGCCCTGTGTAGAAAATCTCCGTGTTCCCAAGAATCTGAACGCGGTCGCTGGCGAAGAAGTCGAGGTAACCGCTCAGCGCGAGTCCCGGGCGATTGACGTCCGCGATGTACACGCGGCGGCCGATGCCTTGAAATCCCGCGATGACCTCGAGCTCATCCGGAAAATGATCGAGCAGGCGCGCCACCGCGATGTGATGTTTGCGCTTGATTTGGAGTTTCGTGGTGTCGATGCGACGTTCCTTGCTGGAAGCTAGCTTATGCCGGCTCGATCGGCCCTACGATGGCGGCTCGATCAATCCGTAGGTACCGTCGCCACGGGGGTAGATGACATTCACGCGTTCGGTCTCTGCATTCGTGAACACGAAAAACTTTTCGTCCGTGAGATCGAGCTGTAACGCGGCTTCTTCGACGCTCATGGGCTTCATGTTGAGCGTTTCGCGGTGTATGACATGGTGGTCCGTGGCGGAGGTCTGTTCCGCAGGTGGTTCTCCAGGAGCGCCAAACCCGATCACATGGTGCTCAAAACTGCGCTCCTCGCGCGCGGTCCGCGGCTTGTGGCGCATGATGCGTTCTTTGTATCGCGTCACCTGACGGTCGACCTTGCTCAACGCCGCGTCGAACGATTGGTACAAGTCCACTGAGCTTTCTTTCGCGTTGACGCGCAGCCCGTTGGCGTGGACGTTGATCTCGGCGATCTGGCGATGTTTTTCGATGGTCAAGATCACGTCGGCGTCAATCGCGCGATCGAAGTGACGCCCGAGTTTCTCCATGCCATGCTGCACATGATCCCGCATTGCATCCGTGATTTCGAGATGCCGACCGGCGATACTTACTTCCATTCAGCTTGGTCTCCGGTTGAGTCTGTGTGTGTCGGGCGAGTCACGATGTTTTCGTGAATTGGCGACGTCGATTTTTTCCGCATTCTTAGGCACTTTAATCGTTTCGCGATAATAGCACTGCAAAAAAATGCATTCAATTGTTGGCGCGGTTTCCCGATCCAGCAACTGCGTTCCCGCTACTCAGCGCGCGCCTCCGCGGCTTCCAGTCCCTTGCGCAGAACGCGGCCAATGCTGCGGTCGAGATACGCGACAATGAGAACACCGGGAATGGGTAACAGAGAGACGATTGCCGCAGGGACGTAGACCATCGCGGAAAACCGCATCGCCCGCAGCACGGAAACGAACCGATACCAGAAGAAAAGGATCGCGGCGGTCACGGCAATCGATGCCGCGACGACGACGACGACTCCGGGATTGAAGTCGCGCGGCATCAAGACCGTGACGTAGACCTGAATCGCAAGCCACACGAAATACACGACGATATATTGCATCCGCCAGGCATTGATTCGGTGCACTTGCGCGATGGAGAGACTAAACGTCTCGCGCGGTTGTTCCGGTATCACGCGCTCTTCCCGGGCCGCCCGCTCACTGCTGTTTCGTTCGCGACTCGATCGTCTGGATGGCCGCTTCCGCGAGACTGTTGAACGCGAGGTCGGTCGATTTCGCCATCGCCTCGCGCAAGGGCGCTATCACGGATTTGTCTCCCATCCGTCCGAATAGGTGGGCGACGTTGTGGCGCGTGAACGCATCCGTCGACTCGCGCTGCAACGCATCGGAGAGGAGCGGGAAGTCGGCGGAGCTCGGGGTGTCCATCACCAACATGATAATTCTCGCGCGCTCTTGATCGGACGTGGCTTCGACCCAATACATGTCGACCATCTTTTTGCGCATCTCGGTATCGCCCCGCTCCGCAAGCGCGATCATCGCCGTCAACTGGACCCGATGCTCCGGGTCGTTCAACATCACTATAAGGTGAGGCGTCACGTCCATGTCGCG
>JBGTJY010000821.1:0-1856 GCA_041744855.1 Candidatus Hydrogenedentales bacterium | reverse complement strand
GCGTGGCATTCAGGAATGCAAAAAGCTGGGAGTAAACGTCTCGCTGGCCGTCTCGATTGTCTCCCTGTCAGAACCGGCCGCGTCACGCTATGGCTTGAAAACAGGCGCAGAACCCGGCTGGACTTACCACCCCGAATTGATCCCGCGCTACAATCCGCCCTATGCGACGAGCATGGACACGGCAATCGCAAATATGGGCGATCCGAAGTGGCGAAAGGACGTACTCGCCGACTTACAGAAGATTCAAGAGAAATACACTCACTCGATCACCTGGGACCAGGCTTACCCTCGAACCATAGAACTCTTTCGGGATTTTCGTTCATGGAAAAATTCGATCGACCCCGAGGCGACTTTATCTGGAGAAATCGCGCGTAACATCGAGCCGATGGCCGATTACCTCGATTACACGTGGAACTGGGAGAGTGGCTCGTATCATCACAACCTGAACCGATCTTATCGCGACGTGCGTGCGTTTAACGCCGCGTTCCCGAGCCCCAGGCTCAATTTCAACATCAATCGAAACGGCCAGGACGTCAAATTCGCGTTCATGGACAACAGCTACGTGAACGTCATGCCTTCGGCGCCGGATAGCATCAATGGCAGCGCCCATATTAAGGAATATCCGGAGCTAGGCCGCGTCCTCAAGCAGTGCGCGAGTTTGCGAACGCAGTTTTTGCCGTACTTCGTTGACGGAACGCTCATCGGCGAATGCCTGCTCAAAGAACCGACTCAGAAGGCGCACATTAACGCGTACGTGCTTCCCGACAAGATTCTGTTCATCGTGATGAACGTGCGAAACGCCGCCCGACCGGTCAACTTCCACGTCGATCTCGCGCCTTGGTTAAGTTCAAAGTCCGGAAAGTATGAAGTTAAATCCTATGACCAATACGGACAAGTTCGCGATTCCGGGAAGGAGATCACCGCGGGGTGGCAATCGGAAACGCCGAAGATGGAGAGGATGGAATTCGCGATTTTTGAGTTCCTTTCCAAATGATCACGCGCCCGCAGTCGTCCTTCGTTGCAAAGTCGGGAATGTTTGAGGCGCGTGTGGAAGTCCCGACTCCGTTGAATTCACCCTTAGAAGAGTTTTAGACATGTCCACCTATCGTGCTTTATCTTGGTTCGTGATTTCGCTTCTTGCGTACGCGCCGCCGGCAGCTCATCTCCAGGCTGCTCCAGTTGAGGCAGCAGAGAACGAGGCGTCGTTTTCCACGACCCCCAGCGAAAGCGTCCTCCTGCTAGACGACCATACCGTGGCTCGCACCTCCGGATTAACCCAGCGATACTTTCCCGCCGCAAGACATCCCGCCAACCCGGTGATGAAGCAGACGGAAGCCTGGGAAGGCGTCGGCCCGTACGTCTGGGGCAACCGCTTGATGCAGGATGAAGAAACGGGCCTGTTTCGCCTGTGGTATATCACATACGACTATGCCGGCAACTTCTATCGCTGGGGCTACGCCAACTCGCCGGACGGGATTGCCTGGACCAAGCCGAATCTCGGCGTCGAACAGTACGCTGGCGCCCCGGCTACAAACTTGCTGCCGCTCGGCGAGCACCCCGAAAAAGGCACGCGGAGCATCGCCCGCGATCCGCGGCCCGAAACGCCGGCCGAGCGGCGCTACCTGGGCGTGCGGTTTACCTATGACGGGGAATTCATCTCCTTCTCGCCCGACGGAATCGACTGGAAAGCGCACCCGGAGAGTCCTTCGTGGTTCGTTCCGTCGGACATCATCCATGTGATGTGGGACGATCGGCGAAACTGCTTCACCGCCTATTACAAACTGTGGGAACTCGCGGGGACGGAGATCACGACCTCCGGCGAGGAAAGGGCGTTTCTCGCCTACATGCCGACGTTT
>JBGTJY010000820.1:0-6387 GCA_041744855.1 Candidatus Hydrogenedentales bacterium | reverse complement strand
TCCGGCGCGCGCGCACCCATCTACGGCACCACGCTCGATCACGTCGAATCGCTCGATCTCGTTTTTCCCGGAGGCCGAACGGAGACCTTCGGCCCGGATCATAACGACCTTTCGAGTCATTCTGAGCGAGGCGAAGAATCTCTTCGGAGCAGTCGCCTCCCATCTCGTCATTCTGAGCGTAGCGAAGAATCTCTTCGCGCCGCGGACCTGCGTGAAGCCAGATGCTTCGCTGGCGCTCAGCATGACGGTGGCGCAGATCTCGACGCGGCAATCCGCGCGATTCTCAATCCGCTCGCGGCAACCATCGATGCCCGCATGCCCGCCGGACTCGTGAAGCGCTGGCCCGGCTACGGCATCGAGCGATGGCTCCGCGACAACCGCCGCCTCACGCACATCATCGGCGGAAGCGAGGGCACGCTCGCGGCAATTGTTTCCGCGGAACTGCGCACGTCGCCGCTCCCGAAACGGAAAAGCGTCGGCGCGCTCTTTTTCAATTCCATCGCCGAAGCCATGACCGCGACAGTCGACGTCCTCGATCTAAAACCCGCCGCAATCGAACACATCGATCGCGTGCTCTTCGATCAGACGCGCGGCCAACTCGCATTCGGCCGCGCCCGCGCGCTACTCGATCTCGACGCGCAAACCTGCGAATCGATCCTGCTCGTCGAATTTTTCGACGATACCGAAGGCCGTCTCGAAGCGCTCCTACAGCGCAATCTCGGAACGCGCCGCGCATCGTTCACCGCATTCGAAGACATGAACCAAATCTGGGCCCTGCGAAAAGCGGGGCTCACGTTGCTGACCGGCTGCAAAGGGCCAGCGAAACCGACGGCGGGAATCGAAGACGTATCCGTGCGCCCCGACTCGTTACCCGAGTTCGTTGCCGCGCTGCAATCCGCGATGGATCGCCTCGGTCTCAATGCGTCGTACTACGGCCACGCCGCATCGGGATTGCTCCACGTTCGTCCCGTGGTCGATCTGCACAAAGCCGAAGACATCGCGAAGTTCCGCGCAATAGCCGACGAAGTCTCCGCGATCACGCGCCAATTCAAAGGCGCGATCGCATCGGAACACGGCGTCGGCATCGCGCGCACCGAATATCTCGCCGAACATCTCGGCCCCGAATTGATCGACGCCCATCGCCAAATCAAGGCCGTGTTCGATCCGAAAGGCCTGATGAATCCCGGCAAAATCCTGAGCGACGGCCGCTTCCGCATCGACACGCACCTGCGCCAAGGCACGGACACATCACTGACGCTCCCGTTCACGCCGCGCATCGCCTTCGCCGCGAAAGACGAATCGTTCATCGGCAACCTCGAACAGTGCAACGGCTCGGGCGCCTGCCGAAAATTATCGCCCACCATGTGCCCTACCTACGCCGCAACGGGCGAAGAAATCATGTCGACGCGCGGCCGCGCCAATGTTATCCGCGCAACGTTCGAGGACAGGCTTCCAGCGCAGATCGATTCTCCCGAACTCGACGAAGCGCTCAGCAACTGCATCAGTTGCAAAGCCTGCAAAACGGAGTGCCCGTCCAACGTCGACATGGCGTTGTTAAAAGCGGAGCTACTGCACGCTCGTCACCAACGCAAAGGCACACCGATGCGCACGCGTCTTCTCAGCCGCGTCGACCGGATCGGACGCCTAGGCGCGATCGCGCCAGCGATCGCCAACCACTTGCTAGGAACCGGCATCGTCCGCACACTGAACCGCGCGGCATTCGGCATCTCGGCGAAGCGTCCGCTTCCCACATTCGCGAAATCGCCCTTTGCTCCAGCGCCCACGAAAGCCGGATCGCGCGGAACGGTTCGGCTATGGATCGATTGTTTCACCCGTTGGTATGAACCCGAAACCGGACACGCGGCGATTCGCCTACTCGAGGCCGCGTCATTCCACGTCGAAATCGCGAGCGCGAAAGCGTGTTGCGGACGCCCCGCATTCAGCCTCGGCAGACTCGATCTTGCGGCAGAACAAGCGGCCGCCGCGACGCAGATTCTTCGCGACGATCCCGCGGATTGGCCGATCGTCACACTGGAGCCATCGTGTTATTCGATGATCGCCGAAGACTTTCGCGAACTGTCAATCGATGGCGCAATGGAAATCGCGAAACGAGCCGTGACCTTCGAGTCGTTCCTCGATGGCCTATTGCATCGAGCGCCCGCCGCCTTGCCAATCACTCCGATCGATCAAGACGTCGTAATCCACAGCCACTGCCACGCCAAGGCGCTCACGCACGCAAACGACATCGCCCGCAACCTCGCGAGCCGCTTCACCACGCGCAAGCCGCGCGTCATCGACACCGGTTGCTGCGGCATGGCTGGCGCATTCGGCGCCCTCGAAGAGAAATACGATCTCAGCCTACAGATCGCCAAGCCACTCGTAGCCGCGCTCGCCGATTCACCAAACGACGCAATCGTCGTCGCCTCCGGCACAAGCTGCCGCCACCAAATTACCCACCTAACGCCACGCACGCCGATTCATATGGCGCAGCTCGCAGCAATGTCGCTCGATCGCTCGTCCATCGGCGGGACCCGTCATTCTGAGCGAAGCGAAGAATCTCGCTCCGGCGATTTCCTTGGGTGTCTGTCGAACGGAGATTCTTCGCTTCGCTCAGAATGACTGATGGGTCTAGTCCATCAACTCAAATAAATAATACGCGCAACCGCTCGACTCATTATTGAGCCCGACCGATTTCGCCGCCTGACCCCAACCCGATGCGATACCGATCACCTGTTTGCCGTCGAGCATGAACGTCGTGGGCGGCGCAGCGAGACCACTCCCCGTCTGAAATTGCCACAGTACCTCGCCGGTTTCGTCGTTGAGCGCGCGCAACAAACCATCCGGCGATCCACCGAAAACCAATCCGCCGCCCGTCGCGAGCAGCCCCGACCAATTCGGTCCGCCCACGTCGAACTTCCACACCTCGCTGCCCGTGCGCACGTCATACGCCTTGATCGATCCCTCCGGCGTGATGCTCGGGTTTATCAAATCGTCGAAAATGAACAACCCGCCAAAATACGGCAGCCCGCGGCGATACGGCGTGTCCATCTGCGTGAACACCGCGCAGCGCTTCATCTCGGGGATGTAAATCATGTGCGTCTTCGGGCTATACGCAGAGGGCGACCAATTCGTCCCCCCGAATACGCCAGGACAAATTGCGTTCTGATCCCGATCGAAAAATTCCGGATTGATCCGCGGAATCCCGTAGTCGTCAACCACCGCCCAATTCACTTCAGTGAATGGCCGCGCATAGAGAAACTTTCCATTCTCGCGGTCGAGCGCGTACAGGTAGCCATTGCGATTCGCCTGCACCAGCGCGCGCACCGGTTTGCCCTCAATCACTTCGTCAACGAGGATCGGTTCGTTCACGCCCGACCAATCGAAAATATCGTGCGGCGTGTTCTGGAAATACCACGCAATCTCGCCGGTCTCCGGCTTCAACGCCACGATCGATTCCGAATACAAGTTGTCGCCCTCGCGCACGCGGCCATTCCAATCCGGCGACGGATTCCCGATGCCCCAGTAGATCAAATTCAGGTCGGGGTCGTACGTCCCCGGCAGCCACGCCGTGCCGCCGCCGCGTTCCCACGAGTCGCCTGCCCAGGTCGTGTTGTTCGGATCGCCCGGCCCCGCCGTGCCCCAGAAACGCCACAGTTCCGTTCCGGTTTCCGCGTCGTAGGCCTCGATGAATCCGCGCACGCCGAATTCCGCGCCCCCAGGGCCGACGATTACCTTGTCGCCCACGATCAGCGGCGGCGACGTGATCGAATAGCCGTCGCGATAGTCCGCCACCTGCCGATCCCAAAGTTGTTGGCCGGTCGCTGCGTCGAAACAAATCAAACGCGCATCGAGCGTCCCAAAATAGATCTTGTCGCCGCGGATGGCGACCCCGCGATTCACGGGACCACAACACAGTTTAATGTCGCGCGGCAACACGTGCGCGTAACTCCAGATTGTCTTGCCCGTGCGCGGGTCGAGACAAAACAGATGACTGTTCGGCGCGGTGATGTACATGCGCGCGCCGTCGAAAATCGCCGTCGTCTCGAACGCCCCGCCGAGCACCCCGGTCTGAAACACCCACTTCGGCGCAAGCCGTTTCACGTTCTCGCGATTGATCTGGTCCGAAGGCGCATAGCGCCACCCGCGATAGTCGCGCGAATAGTGCACCCACAAGTCGTCGCGATCTTGCGCGCCGAGCAAGACCTCATCGGTCACCGGCGCAGCCACGTTGTCCGCGGCGTGCGATGTCCCAGGCAGGACCATAAAAGCGCACGCGATGGCGGTGAGCGATATAAGATCACGCAGAATCACAGCGCAATTCCTCCTCGATCAATATGCATATAGCCCGAAACAGCTTATCAAATGCTGGAACGTTTGAACATCTCCTGCCGAGCGCGGACTTTACGTGCTTGACTGCTTTCCGAATCCTCTCGTAGGATTCGCGCGTGCTTCCTGCCCCCGTTTGCGCTGTCTGAGCCGTGTCCCGCAGATTCCTCCGCATACCTCTCCCTGAGCCCGCCTTTGCCGCGGTGCTCGCGTTCTTTCTGCTCTCCGGCGCTTCCGGCCTGATCTATCAAGTCGTCTGGACCCGCAAACTGGTCCTCTTGTTCGGCACGGCGTCCTACGCGGTCAGCACGGTCCTCTCGATTTTCTTTCTCGGCCTCGCGCTCGGCAGCCTTCTCGGCGGCCGCATCGCCGATCGCATCCGGCGCCCGCTATTTGCCTATGCCGTCGCGGAAATCCTCATCGGCATCTGGGCAATCATCTTCATTTTGGGAATCGATCTCGGCGAGTCCGCCTTAGTCGAAATCCTGAAAGCGCTCGGACACGCCCGGCCGATTGCCATCGCGGCGCGCGCGATCTTGGCCGCGGTGTTTCTTCTCGTGCCCGTCACGCTCATGGGCGCAACGTTGCCGCTGCTCGCCCGATTCCTCACACGCACGCCCTCCGTTTCCGGATTTCGCATCGGCACGCTCTACAGCATCAACACGATCGGCGCAGTGCTCGGCACCGCGATTGCCGGATTCATTCTGATCGAGCGATTCGGCTACACATTCGCCACGTTCATCGCCGCCGCGCTGAACATCGGTGTTGGCGTTCTGGCGTTCGCCCTCAGCCGCGCGATCGAATCCTCCGCCGCGGTCGAGTCTGCTAAGCCAGTCGAACTCGAATTGACGCGTCTCCCAACCGCCACCGTCCTCGTGTTCGCCGCATTCGCCATTTCCGGTTTCTGCTCGCTCGCCCTCGAAGTCATCTGGACGCGCCTACTCAGCATCGTCTTGCTGGGTACGACCTACGCCTATACCACCATGCTCTGCGCAGTGTTGCTCGGCATCGCACTGGGCAGCGCGGCGGCTTCGCTTTTCGCCGATCGGCGGCGTCATTTCGTCGCGTTGTTCGGCGTCGTCCAGCTTGTCACGGCGGCCGCCTGTCTCGCGATCCTGATCGCGTTCCCCGCCTTGCCCGAGTGGTTCGCGAACGCACGCCGCGATGCCGGTTTCGAATGGACGCGCATCGAATGGCTCAAGTTCACGATAGCCATCGCCGTGCTGCTGCCGCCCACATTTTTCTTCGGCATGTCGTTCCCGCTCGCGTTGCGCGCCGCCAGCGCCACCGCCCCCAACATCGGCCGCACGCTCGGCCGCCTTTACGGAGCCAATACGCTCGGCGGCGTGCTGGGTGCGCTCGCGGGAGGCTTCGCGCTCATCCCCTGGCTCGGCGCGCACCTCTCGATCATCGTGCTCGCACTCGCGATGGCCGTCTCAGGATTCGCCCTGATCTCCGCGTGCCCCACGTTGCCGCGCGCCGGGAAGTTGCTCCTGCCCGCATTGGGCGCCGCAAGCGTTCTGTTCATCGTCCGTATCCTGCCGTCCGACGTAAGCCGCGCAATCAACCAGTCGTTCGTCCCCGAGGGCCACGAGATGATTCACTACGCGGAAGGCGTCGAAGGCACCGTCGTCGTCACGGCCCCGATCGATCAAGCCCACGGCACGGGCCGCTACCTCTGGATCAACGGCGTCCAGGCGACGGCCAGCATCGAAAAAGGCGTCAAGATGAACCGCTTCCAAGGCGTCCTGCCATTCCTCTACGACCGCGACCTGAAGTCCGCGCTCTTTATGTGTTTCGGCTCCGGCATCACGGCCGGCACGCTCGCGCTTTCCCCGTTCGACACGATCACCGCAGTCGAAATCTCGCGCGACGTCCTGGATGCCGCGCCGCTCTTCGCCGCCGACAATTTCAACGTACTCGAGAGCCCGCGCGTCCACCCGATCGTCGACGACGGCCGGAATTTCCTGCTCACGTCGACAGACCGATATGACCTCATCACGTTTGAGCCGATGCCGCTCGCATTGGCCGGCGTTTCCACGTTCTACACGCGCGAGTATT
>JBGTJY010000819.1:0-1518 GCA_041744855.1 Candidatus Hydrogenedentales bacterium | reverse complement strand
CGAAGCACGCCGGTTTCTCGAATGAAGTCGAGGACCTATGTGCATTAAGCACAACGATGAATGCGTGTTGCTACACGATGGGCAACTGCAATGAATGAATCTAGCGCGGGCTGCGTGAGCGGCGAGGGTCGCAGGCGATGGAGCGACCGATTGCCGTATCGCGCGAGCACGGGCCGATTCAGACAAAGCAGGACTCATGCGTGGCGACTGTGGTGGTTCGTTGAAAGGAGGTGGTTTTCCGCGCGCTGAGCCGGGACATGTGGGGCGACCCGCGGGCACGGCGTGAGGGAGGTTTGGGGATTCGAGCGAAAGGAGGTTATCCGTATGGGTTGGTGGCGCACGAGTAGCGGCGCCGTGATCGGCGATAGTCCGGCTGACATCATCGAGGAGTTCCACGAGCGATGTTGGCCGGAGCCGTCGAACATTCCGCCTGACGTGCGGGCACGCATCGTCGCGTGCTATCAGGAGGATTTCGACCGGGACCCGACCGCACAGGAACTCCGCGAACTGCTGGAGTTCTGCGGACCGGGTCCCGAGAAGGATTGAAGCTCGAACGAAAGGAGGTTTTTAATGGCTTCGCGGGTTGTGCCAGAACAACCCGCTCATTTGAAGGAGGAACGCGTATGCAGTATCGATGCGTTACAACATCAGTCGAGGGATTCGTCCAACAACTTGCCGTCGCGTACATCACGCACGGTTACTGGTTCTATGTGACCGGGGAGATTCCAGAAGAGAAGGATCCGGCCGCGATCGATTCCAAGCTCATCGAGCGGTACGGCATCGCCATCTCGAAGTGGGCACGCTGCCGGCGGAAGAAGCAGGGCTTGGCGAACATGCAGTACCTGCGACACGAGCGGTTCTTCGTGCTGCTTGCAACCAAGGGCCGGCACGACTTCTTCGAGCGCGAGCGGGCGTCGTTTCGCGACGTCCGCCGCGCGCCGATCAAGTTCGCAGGCTATAGTATCGGCTGCCGGATGGGGCGGGATGGACGCTGGCAGTCCTCGGTGCGAATCGACGCCATTCCGTTCGCAGAACTCGTGGCACAGTTTTCCGATGTTGCGCTGCGAAAATCGAATCAGGTACTCGCCGATTCGACCCGAGGACTTCGCTACGCGCGATACGCGCCGGTGACGCGACAGATCATCACGCTGATTCGTCGCACGAATCGAATTCGGCGAACGAGTGGACGCTCCGAAATCTCGTATGACGACGTGCGTCAACGACGCACATCGATTTCCCCGTTCGACGATGCCCATGCTCTCGCAAGAAAGGCCGACTCAACGTTGATCAGTTCTTAACGAACTTCTGCAAGAGTCCAGTCAATGTCATGTTGTCTGCGATTGCGTCGTGGGGAATCAGCACATATGTCCAAGGCTTTCCACCGTGCCCCTTCGCGTGGTCGCTCGCCTGTTGGCACCATTTGATCGCAACATCGCGCTTTGCAAGCACGACCGGATCGTCCAGTTCATTCTTGGCCTTGGGCTCAAGCATATAGACGGCATCTTTCGTCTCGGCGAC
>JBGTJY010000818.1:0-1962 GCA_041744855.1 Candidatus Hydrogenedentales bacterium | reverse complement strand
CGTCGACCGCGGTGGCGTCCGCGCCAGCTTGCAGGAGCGCTTCGGCGGTTCCGCCGTGGCCGTTCAGACCGGCGTGATGCAGGGGCGTGCGGCCTTGCTCATCGCGCGCGTTCGGATTGGCGCCTTCCGCGATAAGGCTGCGGACTGTCTCCACGTGTCCGCCCGCCGCGGCGTCGTGCAGAGGGGTGTTGACGCCTTTCGATTCTGATTTGCAGCCGGCGATCGCCATTGCCACGACAGACAGCGAGAGAATTCGAAGCAGGCGCCGCGCAGCGATTGGCGGGCCTTCACGAACTGTTCTGCTCATGCTTCTTCTCCTTCAAGTTAAGTTCCACCAGTCGGCATATCAGTTCATGCGCCTCACGCGGATTGAGCGCATCTGGATCCGTGTTTGCCAATTCTGCCTCGACGGCGGTTTGTTTGTGTTCCTTCTTCTGGGTTTTCGGTGCGAATAAATCGAGTTGATCGGGCAGGCCGAGCGCGGCGGTGTTGCCGGATTCGAGGGACTCCAGGATGGCCCGAGCGCGTTTGATGACCGTGCCGGGAAGGCCGGCAAGTTTGGCGACTTGGATACCGTAGGAATGGTCCGCGCCGCCTTCGACGATGCGGTAGAGGAAGACGACTTTGCCCGCGTATTCGCGCACGGCGACGTTGATGTTTTTCGCGTTGCGGAGTTGGCGCCCGAGTTCGGTCAGCTCGTGGTAGTGCGTGGCGAAGAGGGTTTTCGCGCCGAGCTTGTCGTGGATGTGTTCGGCGACGGACCACGCGATGCTGATGCCGTCGAAGGTGCTCGTGCCGCGTCCGATTTCGTCGAGCACGAGTAGACTACGATTCGTCGCCGCGTTGAGGATCGCCGCCGTTTCGATCATCTCGACCATGAACGTGCTTTCGCCGCGGACGAGGTTGTCCGATGCGCCGACGCGCGTGAAGATGCGATCGACCGTGCCGATTTGTGCCTCGGCCGCGGGCACGAACGAGCCGATTTGCGCCATGAGCGTGATGAGCGCGACCTGCCGCAGGTACGTCGATTTGCCCGCCATGTTCGGCCCCGTGACGATGTGCAGTCCAGCGCCGTCGGGGTTGAGGTGAATGTCGTTCGGCACGAATTCGCCGGCTTTCATCAACGCCTCGACGACGGGGTGGCGTCCGTCGCGCACGTGAATTTCGGCGCCGTCGTTGACTTCCGGTCTCGTGTAATCGCGCTTGACGGCGACCACGGCGAATGCGTGCAGCGCGTCGAGCGAGGCGATCGCGTCGGCGGTTGCGTGGATGCGGCGGGCCTCGGCGCAGATGCGATCGCGCAGCGCGACGAAGAGGTCGTATTCGAAGCGCTCCATGCGTTCTTGCGCATCGAGGATTTCGTCCTCGCGGCTTTTCAGTTCGGGCGTGATGTAGCGCTCGGCGTTGACGAGCGTCTGTTTGCGGATGTAGTCCGGCGGCGCGAGGTGCGCGTTCGCCTTCGAAATCTCGATGAAATAGCCGAAGACCTTGTTGTAACCCACTTTGAGTTTCGGGATTCCGGTGCGTTCGCTCTCGGCCTTCTGGAGAGTTGCGATCCAATCGCGGCCGCCGCTGACGAGGTCGCGGATGCGGTCCAATTCGGCGTCGTAGCCCGCGCGGAAGAGATTGCCTTCGGAAATGGAAAGCGGCAATTCATCGAGCAGCGCATTCTCGATGGAGGTAGCAACGTCGGCTAGTTCGTCCATTTCCGCGTGGAGTTCGCGGAGCATCGGGGGCGCGAGTGGCGCGATGAGCGCGCGGACGATCGGCACTTGCAGCAGCGACTTCCCGAGCGCCTGAATGTCGCGCGCGTTGCCGGCCTTCGACGTGAGCCGCCCGAGCAGCCGCTCGAGATCGGCGATGGGTTTCAGCGCGTCGATGAGCGCGAGCCGCGTCTGCATGTCGGCGACGAGTTCGCCGACCGCGTCGAGGCGCGCGCGGATGATCGCGACGTCGACGAGC
>JBGTJY010000817.1:0-4015 GCA_041744855.1 Candidatus Hydrogenedentales bacterium | reverse complement strand
ATGTACAGGAAGATGACGTTGCGCGCCTTGGGGCGATAATGCGGCGCGAGCGGCGTGCTGCCGCCGTAGGCCTTGTCCGCCAACAAGCAGGACAAGGCAAGCGCGCCGAATCCCGCGGCGCTCTGTCGCAACATCTCGCGCCTCGTCAGCGGCGCATCACGAAAACAATTGCAGTGGGACATCGTCTGCCTCTTCCATCATCCGATATACACGAATTCTTTGAGCGTATACACGACGTGGCACAAGTCGCGCCAGATGCGGGGATCGTTCCACGCGTCGTTCGCATCCACTCCGTAAACGCCCGCTTGTTGCGCGACGAACCCGCGCACGCGCTCGAGCTCCGATTCCGCCGGGGTTCTCCCGATCGCCGTCTCGTACAGTTCCGCGAGGCGTTCCTCATTGGAAGATTCCACGTCCGCCGCGAGCCGATTTCCCCATGCCTCTGCCTGCGCGACGACGAACGGATCGTTCATCAGTATCAGCGCCTGCGCGGGAATGTTCGAGTCCGTCCGCCGGCCCGCGGTCGAATCGGGTAGCGGCGTGTCGAATGCGAGCATCATCGGCGACAAGTAATTCCGCCGCACTTCGACGTAAATCGTGCGCCGCCGGTCCCCGTCCATCGGGCCCGAGCTTGCCGGACGGCGCAGGCCGCCCATGAACGGCGAAAGATATATCGGCACCGACGGGCCGTACATCGTGGCGTCCAAGGTGCCTGCTGTTTTCAAAATCGCATCGCGAATCGATTCGCCCTCGAGCCGCCGCACGCGCATGCGGTGGAGCAAGTCGTTCGCCGGGTCTTTCAGTTCCGCCGCCTCATCCAACGGCGCGCTGGACATGCGGTATGTCCGCGTCAACACCAATCGACGAATAAACGATTTCATCGACCAACCGCAATCCCGGAATTCAGACGCGATGTAGTCGAGCAATTCCGGATGCGTTGGCTTTTCTCCCAACACACCGAAATTATCCACGGATGGCACAATGCCCTGACCGAACACGTAATGCCACAATCGATTCGCCGCGACGCGCGCGGGCAGCGGGTCCTCGGGATCGAGCAATTCCTCGACAAGCTGCAATCGACCGCTTCCGCGGACGATGGGTTCCGCGTCGACATCCCGTAACGCGGTCAAAAAACTTCGCGGCGAAATGTCCGCCGGATTCTTCGGATTGCCCCGCACGAACACTGGCGCATCGACCGGCGTGCCGTCGGTAATCGCGAGCACTCGCATCGGATCCGGAATCGACGCGGAGTGATCCGTCGCGGACCGCGCCAGGGTCGCGAGTTCATCGTCCGATTCACCGAGGTCGACGAGGCTATTGCGAAGCAGCCAGTGGCCCAACGTAGTTGCGGGTTCATTCGGCGTTGCGTGGTCGATCGTCGCGATTGCCGTCTGCGCTAAGGTTTCGTACGCCGATGTCAGTGACTCGATCGACTCCCCGCCGCCGCGCAACACCGTCAGGTTCGCCGGATGAACCGGCGCCTTCGGAATCTCCGTGTTGGAAAAACGAATCTCGTCCACCGCAACAAAGCCATCGCCTTCGTCGATGATCTCGATGTACGCGGGCCTGCCTTTGAACTTGCTCAGGTCGCGCGTCATCGTGCGCCATTCCCAGGTGCTGTCGTTCCACACGTCGAACATCGTCGTCTCGAAGAGCAGGCCGTTGAACTCGCGCAACTGAAATTCGCCCACGACCAGGCGAATGCGACCGCGAGTGCCGGCGACGCGGTAATGAACGTTGTCATGCTCGAGCGTGAACGTCGGCGACCGCAATACGCCTTGCAGCTTTTTCGAGATCAGTCCGCTGTGCGCCGCTCCGGGCTCCGCCGTTTCCGATCCGCTACGGGATGGGAACCACTCGCTGCCGGTGGTCGACGCGCCGGTGAATGCTTGCCCGCTGGCGAACCACCCGGCGTAGTCCCCGTCGTTGAAATCCTCGAACATGACGGACTCGCCGCGGAACGTTTCCATTTTCGCCGACTCGGCGCTCAGTCGTTCCGTCAATTGCGCGGCAGCGGAGACGAATTCGCTCGCAGGAGTATTCGCCAACGCGCGCCACGCGTACAGTGGATGATGGGGCAGGTCCGCGTCTTCCGACATGAGCGCCGCAATCCACTCGTGCAACTGCGTCTCGCGCAACCCCTGCTCGCTCGCGACATCCGCGATCGGCCGCGTAATGGGGGTGCGCACCGGCGACTCGGTGAACACAACGTCGTCGACCTTGATGTGTCCCCAATAGCCTTCGTGTTCGTCGACGATCTCGATCACGGCCTGCCTGCTGGCCCACTCGCGCACGTCCCACACCACGGTAAACAACTTATCGTTGTCGCGGCCCGAACTCTTGCGCACTTCGGCTCCGTCGACCATCAAGCGCACGAAGGTTTTGTTCGCATGCGCGCCGCCGCCGATGCTCAGTCGAATGTAAGGCCGCTCGATTGTAAAGGCCCGCGATCGCAGCTTCCCGCGCTTGTTCTCGCCTGCCTCGATACTGTTCGCCAGTCGCTGCCCGTTCGCTCCGGGCGATTTCCGTTTCGCGCCTTCACCGGTAATTCCGGGCGCCGTCCCGAACGCCTCGCCTTCGATCTCCCAGCCGTCGTAGTTCCCGCTCTCGAAATCGGCGAACACGATCTCCGCCGCGACTCGGCTTCCCGACCCATCGGCCGGTCCGTACAGCACGTCCCGCGCCGCGAGCAGGTACTCCGCGATGTGCGGGCCGCCCGAAAGCTCGACGCGCCGGAGCGCATTCATCAGCACGCGGGTTCCTTCGGCGCGAGTCGGCTCCAGTTCCGCGAGGGCCTTCGCGATTCGGCCCTTCGGATCGAGAAACGCGAAATCCTGCCGTGAACTCTGCATGTATCCCGTCAGCGAGTAGTAGTCCCGGGTCGATATCGCGTCGAATTTGTGATCGTGACACCGCGCGCAGGACACCGTCATCCCGAGGAAGGCCTTGCTGAACACGTCGATCTGGTTGTCGATGCGATCGGCCTGATCGAGCGCGAGATCGACCGGCCCGTGCGTCGCCTGGTGCATGTACCAGAAGCCGGTGCCAATGATCGATTCGTTGAATTCTTCGACCGGGTTCATGCGCGGGGTCGGCAACAAATCTCCCGCAACGTGTTCGGCCACCAGTTGGTCGTAGGGGACATCGGCGTTGAACGCGCGAATCAGATAATCTCGATATTGCCACGCCTGACGAATGGGATAATCCTGCTCGTGGCCGTAAGTCTCCGCGTAGCGCACGAGGTCCATCCAATGCCGCGCCCAGCGTTCACCGAAATGCGGCGACGCGAGCAACCGATCGACGAGCCGTTCGTAGGCGCCGGGTGCTTCGTCGCGCAGAAATGCCGCGATCTCGTCGCGCGTCGGCGGCAACCCGGTCAAATCATAGGTCAGGCGCCGGATCAACGCGCGCCGGTCGGCCTCGGGCGCGGGCGACAATCCCGCTGCGTCCAACTTCGCCAGGATAAAGTTGTCGATCGGATCGAGCGGCCACTCCGGCTTCGACACCGCGGGCGGTTCCGTTTTCTCGATGGGATGCCACGCCCAGTGCGATTTCGCGCGCGCCTCGAGATCGAAGGCGTCGCCTTCGTTCCTCGCCGCGGGAACAGGCTCCTCCGGCCACGGCGCGCCGCGTCGAATCCAGTCCGTCAGTAGCGCGATCTGCTCCATCGACAATTTACCGGTCGGCGGCATCTGGAGGTCGACATTCCCGTAGTTGATCGCCTCAACCATCCGGCTTTGATCGGGAGCTCCGGGCACGAGGGCCGGCCCGCGACTACCCCCGGCCAACACGGTGCTGATGTGATCCAGCCGAAGGTCTGCCTTCTGTTCCGCCGGTCCATGGCACTCGAAACAGTGCTCCGCCAGGATCGGCCGGATCTGCTTCTCAAAAAACTCCATCTGCGCGGGGTCGGCCGCGGTCCCAGGCGCCTGCGCGGTAGACACTGCGCCGGTCAGCAAAATAGAGGCGACCAAGCCCCCTATAGTTCCGTGAATGACGCGGTAAACAGACAACT
>JBGTJY010000816.1:0-18216 GCA_041744855.1 Candidatus Hydrogenedentales bacterium | reverse complement strand
CGTCGGTGACACTGGGCATCACGGTCGACTACGCGATATTCTACATCGAACGATTCAAAACCGAATTTCCGAAGGATCGAGACTACGTTCAGACGATGTACCGGTGCCACAACAGCGTCGGCGTCGGCATTTGGTACAACTCGATCACGATCGCGATCGGATTCTCGATTCTCGCGGCCTCCAACTTCTATCCCACGATCTATTTCGGACTGTTCACGGGTTTCGCGATGATGCTCGGGTTGGTCGTATCGATGACGCTGCTGCCGCTCTTGCTATGGTGGTGGAAACCCCTCGGGCCCGCAGCCGAAGCCGCCAAAGCGGAACCAGTGGACGCGGCCGCGTAACGTGTTTCCATCGTTTTATCGGTAGCCACAAAAGCGGAAGGTCATCGCATGGACATCGTCGCCGGTATCAACGAACGCATGAAAGGACTGTTTCCGTCGACGTTGGGTATGGAGATGGTCTCGGCGGAACCGGACAAGGTCTGCGCGACGATGGTTGTGCGTGAGGCGATCTGCACCACGGGCGGCATTCTGCACGGCGGGGCGATCATGGCGTTCGCGGACACGCTGGGCGCCGTGGCGACCGTCATGAATCTGCCGCCAGGCGCGGGCACGACCACGCTGGAGTCGAAGACGAATTTTCTGCGGGCCGCACCGGTAGGGACGACCGTGCGCGGGGAGACCACGCCTATCCACAAGGGTCGCACGACGATGGTCTGGCAGACGCGGATCAGCAACGAGGAGGGGAAACTCGTTGCGATGGTGACGCAGACGCAGATGGTGTTGGGGCCGAAATAGGTTGGGAGCTGGATCGGAGGTTTTGTACCGATTCCAGATTGCCACGTCGATGCCTAACCGGCATCTCCTCGCAATGACGAAGTGGGATGCCCCGGCATCTCCTCGCAATGACGAAGTGGGATCCATCGGCATCTCCTCGCGATGACGGAAGTGGGATGCCTGCCAGCATCTCCTTCGCAAGGACGGGTTATGAATTGGGTTGTTACCTAGCGGGGATTGTGCTATAAGATGCTTGGGCGTCAAGGGTTTACGCCTGCGTCTGGAGAGACTGGAGGGGCTTCGGGTAACGGAGCTCAGGGGCAACGCGTCCGGCGGCATTTCTGGGGATCCGCTTTCGAGGTGCCGTTCGCGGGCAGAAGGAGAGGACCGATCATGAAACGGTCAGGGGTATTTTGTGCGGCCGCGCTCGGCTTAGTGTTGAGCATCGGTATGAACGCGCACGCGGACCTGCAGAAGATACAGGTCGGTGGCCAGATCAAAATCCGCGGGAACTACTGGAGCGAGTCCTGGTTTGACCAGGGACCGACGATCTCCCGTGGCCCGCTCGCGACGCTGTTCGGGCGGGCGATTCCCGACGGCATCGGTTTCAGCCCGCCGTTGGGTTTCAACAACGGGATTCCGTTTGTCTATTTCGTGCCGGGTTTGAACGGGACGTTGAAATTCGATGACCAGGGCAATTCGGTTTCGGACGTTGAACAGCGCACGCGCCTGAAAGTCGCCGCGAAGTTTTCCGACAACGTTTCGGCGGTGATCGAAGTCGACGCGCTCGATGTTTGGGGCGAAGATTTCCGCAGCGAGTACATTGCCGGCGTCGACGGCCGCGCGGGCTCGACCGACGACGTGGAAATTTTCCAGGCCTACGTCGACCTGCAGCAAGTCATGGGTTGGGAGCCGCTCTCGTTACGGATTGGGCGCCAGGAAATCGAGCTTAAAGTCCCCGGCGGAATCGAGGAAGGCTGGCTCGTGAGCAACGTCGACAGCGGCCTCTTCTTCGGCGGCGTGTCGTTTGACGCGATCCGATTCGACTACGACCGTGCAGTGGGCGATTATCGTTTTGGCTTGACGGGCTTCTGGTCGAAACTCACTGAGACTTCGCCCATCGAGGAAGACGGCGATGTCGATTTCTACGGCGTCGAGGGCCGCGTGTCACGCGCCGGCGAATTTCTTGAATCGGAGCTCGCGTTGTACTGGTTGTACATCCGCGATCCGCGCTCGCGCGAAGAAAACCCCTATCTGTTCCAGGGCTCGTCGCCACTGGGTTTCTTCACCAATCCCACGCACAACATCTTCGTCGAAACGGCGGAGGATATCTTCGGGGTCGACGACTACGATACGACGCAAATGCACACGATCGGCACGCGTTGGTGGGGCACCTATTTCCCGGAATCGCTCGCGTGGGAAATGGAATGGAAAGGCGAACTCGCATATCAATTCGGCGACGCGGGAGCAGCCGCGTTCGCGCAGATTCCCGTGAATACACTCGGGTCGAGCATCGTTTCGGGCTCGCCGTTCCTCGGGGGCGCCGCAACGGTGCCGTTCCTAAGTTTCATTTATGGCGATTCGGATGCGGAATACGACACTTTCGCGGGCGACGTTTCGGTCGTATTCAGCCCGCGCTTCGGTATCACCTATCTCGAAAACCACCGCATGGACATCAAGGGGCGGTTCACCTACTACGGCGGTGAGGACAATTCGGAAATCACATTCTGGGAACGGATCAATCCGCTCGCGAGACGCGAGGCGAGCGTGAGCTTCAACCGCTTGTTCAGCGAAGACGAGCACAGCGATTTCCTGGACATTGAAGGGAACCTGTCGAACGTGTGGATCGCGGCGCTCGCCGTGAACATACAAGTGACGCCGGAGGTCTTGCTTACCGTCAAAGGCAGCTATTTCGAAGTGGTCGAAGAATTCGAACGCTCGGTATACGGGCCGTTCTGGGTTGGCGTCCTTGGGCCGACGAACTTGAGCCTGCTGAATTGGATTACGCGAACGAGCAGCGCGGAACTCGGTTGGGAACTTTCGTTCCAGGCCGACTACAACTATTCCGACGACCTGAAGTTCGCCGCCGGATGGTCGCACTTTTTCGCGGACGATGGCATCAAGGACGGCAACTTCATCGACTTGAACGGACTTGCATTCGCCGGCGGCCTGGACGACGAAGACGCGGACTACTTCTGGTTCCAGACGACGCTGTCGTTCTAAGCTGCGGCGCGATCGGTCGTATTTTCGGACCGGCTACGCGATGTCGAGAGACACGCGTAGCCGGTTTTTATTTGGCAGGTTCGTAGTTTCGCACTCATGCGGTGGGGGTGCGGGTACGACCGCGCTTATTTTCGACCTCGGGATGAAGGGTCTGTCGATTTATTCTTCTTTTTCTATTGACATGCAAACTGTGTGTCGAATAAGTCTACCGGCGTCACCCACGCGCAATACCGATGCCCTACAAAGCCGGCCGCCCGCTGGCCGACCGCTGCGTCAAGCCGGCACCCACGCAAGAACGCTCACCCGCGACAGCCGCCAACCCCTGTGCGACGACGGAGTCTTTGGACGGGACTACGCACCGTTTCCTCACCGCCGCGCCGCACCGGCACTATGAATTTTTCAGGTTTCTAGGCCGAGTAGGCGGTCGACGGCGGATTGTACGTCCAGGGCGCGGATGGCGTTGTCGGCGTCGAAGTCGGCGCGGGGGTTGATAGGCTCGGCGCCCAGGGCCATGTTGACGATGGCTTGGATGTCCGTGGCCGTGATGGCGCCGTCGTTGTCGAGGTCGCCCAGGCGGAAATCGGGGCGATCGTCGGCGCGCAGGGGGTTAGTGAATTCGACGGCCTCGGTGAGGTTCGTGAAGCCGTCGTTGTCGGCGTCGAGGTCGACCGCGTCGATGAAGCCGTCCCGATCCGTATCCCGCGGTTCGGACGCGTCCGGCACATCGTTGCCGTTTCGATCGGAGTCTTCGGAATCGGGTAAGCCGTCGTTGTCGTCGTCCGGGTCGAAGTAATTGGGGAGGCCGTCGTTGTCGGGGTCCTGTGCTTGGAATGTGTCGAGGAAACCGTCGCCGAGACGGTCCGCGTCGCTGGCGTCCGGTGTGCCGTCGCCGTCCGAATCGGGGTCGGTGGCGTCGGGTGTGCCGTCGTTGTCGGCATCGGAGACGGTGTAGATCGTCGAGCCGGTGAGCCGCGTGCCGGTCAGTGTCAGGGTACCGAGATCGGTCGGGCCGGACGGTATCGTTGGGAAGAGTAACGTTGGGTCTTCGCCGTGCAGGAAAAGGCCGGTGGCGAGTACTGTTTCATTGCCCGGCGATGCTTGTTCCACGACGGCAAGGCTATATGTTCCAAGAGGAACGCTTAGGTTGACGGGCTGTTTTCCGGGCTCGATATCGCGGCGATGGATTCGTCCGCGACTGTCCAATAATGCCAGGCGTTTGCCGGCGAATTCTGCTGGCAAGGTCACTGTAATTTCGGAGGTTGTTTCAATCGTTCCAGTGATCGCGCGGGTCTCCCAGGCGTGCGGATCGAGCCATGCACTGCGGACTTGCGACGTGCCCAAGAACACGGGGCCTTGCGGTCCGGATACCACGGAGGGACTCGGCGCGTCGATGGGTAGCTGCGGAAACGCGAGTTGGCCCCAGCGTCCAGCGAAACGCAGCCAGGGCGTGGGCCGATCCGCCGCGAGGCGGGTCAGTTGATCGAGGCGGTATCCGGATAGGTCGGGGTAGTCGGTCGCGAAGATCGGCGCGAGGTCTTCGCGGTTCGACGGCGCGTGCCATCTCCCCAAGCCGTCGGCGACTTCGAGCGCGGGTCCGTATCGCCGGGAGCCGGGCAAGAGGTAGAGCGAATGCCCGCCGGAGCCTACGTAGATCGCGGGGTGCGTGCGCGCCGACTTTTCGATTTCGTCCCATGCGGCGGTTTGGGAGCCGGGATCGCCGGAATCGAGGGCGCGTTGCCGCTGCTGGGAGACCGTGATCGATTGCGGTTCGAGCGCGGCGTTCAGGCGCAGTTGAACAAGTTCCCAGCCGCCCTCGTGGCGGTGGCCGGCGAGAGTGGTCTCGCCCCAGAGGTCGGCGAAGAAGTGGACGTAGTACTGGAGGATCACGTCGTTCGGGCTCGAACCCGCTTCAGCGCTGAAGTTCCCGAGAGTCGTTGCCGTGTAGTAGACGGCAGGCGTTTGGCCGACGAGCAACGACCCGTAGGCGTCAAGTAACTCATCTGCGGTATCCCCGGGCAAGTCGAGCCGGGCTTCGGAGTGAGGCGATTGCATCAGGTCGAGCGCGGCTGGAATGCCTGGCAAGGACGGGCCACCGAGATCGAGCGTTGCGGCCATCAGCGTCAGGTCAATGGGCGTGACGTGAATGGTCTCGTCGCGGTGGGCGCGGAATACCGGGGCGTAACGCGCGGCCAACGCCGGGACGTCGACGCCTTGCGCGTCGAACGTCGTGCGGGTGTCGCATACGATTACGGCAGTCCGCGTTAAGTTATCGCCGCCGACGGTCACCAAGCGGAACGCGAACTCGCCGAATGCGGTCGCTGGAGTGACTGGGTCGTTGACCGATGCCGTTAGCTCGAAAGTGTGCGAACCGACCGTGAGCGCGCGGGTCGTCTCACCAACCGGCGACGCGGACCATCCCGGTGGCGCGATGAATCCCGGCGCGTCGGGTGAGTTGAGGTTGAGGGTCCCGGCCTGGTCCGTCGACGACACGACGAATACGCGAATCGTCAACTCCTCGCCGGGAACGCAGGCGCCGTAGTCGATTCGGTAGATGCCGGTCGGCGGCGTACTCGATGGGTCGAGCGGGTCTGAACCGGAGAACCACTCGGCGCCATCGTTGAAACCGTCGGCGTCGGTATCGGCGCTAAGCGGGTTTGTCTCGCCTGCGTCGACTACGCCGTCGCCATCGCGGTCTTCCTGTCGGTCGGTGAGGCCGTCGCCGTCAGTATCGTCGGAGATCGGGCTGGTGCCGTTTTCGAATTCGTCGAGGTTGTTCGTGCCGTCACCGTCGGGATCGCCGACCGCTCCGTTGTCGCCCGTCGCGTCGATCGGGTCGAGACCAAATTCGAGTTCCCAATCGTTGGGGAGCCCGTCGGCGTCTTCGTCGGTCGAGCCGCCTTCCGTGCGTATCGCGTAGATGAGCGATATGCCTTCGCGCGTATCCGCCCATGCCGTGAAAAATTCGTTGCGATCCGAGTTGAATGCGACCGCAGGATCCGCTTGGTCAGCGCCATCGCCGTCGATGGACGATGTCGGCCCCAGGACGTTACCGGCGGCCGTGATCCGGCGCGTCCGCACGCGATTCGGATCGAAACCGGTGTCGAGCCAGACTGCCATGAACTGTTCCGCCTCCAAAGAATACGCGAAGCGCGCGTTCGGTGCGTCGCCCTCGCCCACGGCGAATTGCAGCGCTTCCAGCGTTGGCGACGGCGATTGGCCTGCGGCGAAATGCATGAACCAGAGCCGGAATTGCGCCGTCTGTTTTGTTGGAGGCAGATCGATGGAGGTGGCGAGGACGGCCCACTCGCTAGTGTCCGGGTTAAACAAGACCTGCGCCTCGATGGTGTCGCCGAGCGTAATGGGCAATGCGAACGGCCCGGCGATCAGCGCGAGATCCGATGCACGATAGCGCGCTCCCAGCAATTGTGGAGTCGACTCTTCGGTTTCCTCGTTGACGACGATCTCCGTCCAAAGCACGAGGTATTCGCCGTGTTCGGGGTCGAATCCGATGGCGGGCGAAACTTGCTCGTTCTCGGATTCGGGCAAGTCGAAACTCGCGACAACGCCAGCGCCCTCGGGCGGGGCGGCAGCGTCGATTCGCGCGATGCGGACGACGCCCCGATCGGAATCGCGATAGGCGGCGCCCAACTCGCCGGCTTCGGTGTTCAGCGTCAGCGCCACACTGGATTGGTCGCCGTCACCGGCGATGACCGGGAACACAAAGCTCGTGGCCAGTTCACCTTCGAGGAACAGCGCACGGCCGAGTATGTCCGCCGGCTCGGTCTCGGGGGCACGGCTTTCCCAGGCAACCCACGCCTCGCCAGGTTGCGTAGCGATTGCGATCGGGCGTGCGGCCTCGCCGACGGACTGAATCGACAGGCTAATGCCATCGGCGACGGGCTCGGCCATTCCGCCGAGCACGCTGGCGAATGCGCGCTCGTTGCCGATCCACGCGGCGACGTATCGTTGCGATTCGGCGTCGTAAGCCAGCGCGGGCTGTGTCTGTGTGCGGCCGTCGTCCAGAATGGGGAACGGGCTATCGATGTCGCGGCTCGCGTCGACTTGCAGGCGCACCGCGACGGTGAACGGCGAGATTGCCGCTTCCGGCGATTCGAAGCGGATCGAGGACAGATACGCTGCGTCGCTCGCTTCGAGACCGGCGAGATTGACGCCGATGGTCAGTGTCGCTTCGCCCGAGCCGGACGGCGGGTCGATCGACAACCACGGGGCTGATGAGGACGCGGTCCAGGCGAACGGACCCGGCTCGGCGTTGCGGAGGATGAGAGTTTGCGCTGGCGGGTTCGGGCCGTCTTCGAAACCAGCGAACATCAGTTCGTCCGGTTCGGCTTCGAGGACCGCCGGTGGATACTCGATGTTCAACGTTACGGAAATCGTCTCCGGCGAATTGTAAGTCGACGGCGCCGTGATCGTGATCGTTCCCGCGTACGGGCTGTTTTCCGGCGTCAGGCCTGCTGTTTCAATCGAAACGTCCGTGTCCGCATTGCCATCCCCGACCGCTGGATTCAAGGTCAGCCAGGGTTCGTTCGAGGCCGAGGTCCACGCGAACGTGGAACTCGCGGAACCTTCGATTGAAACAGTTTGGGACACTGGATCGTCGCTGCCGATGGCCGCGGTGAATTCGAGCGAATGAGGTTCGAGGACGAGTTGGTTGTTCGGCGTGAGCGGATCGGGATCGTCTCCGTCGTTGAGTCCATCATTGTCGGTGTCAGGGTCATCGGGATCGGTCCCGATGATTTCCTCTTCGGCGTCGGTCAGTCCGTCGCCATCGCTATCCTCGGAAGAACCTTGATTGGAGACGCGTAGCCAGATTTGCATCCATGCCTCGCCCCCGGACGCGTTGGTGACTCGGCCTTCGTGCCGCGTGATGACCAGCACATCGCCGTCCCGGCCGATTGTGCCCTCCTCGTCGTCGGCGCCGTTAAGGCGGAACGTGCCCGAAGGATTGACCTCGATCGAGCCGGACACGCTTTGTGTTGTGCCGGCTCGTGTGATCAGGCCCGCGTATTCGCCGTCGCCGTCGGCGGTGACAGTACCGAAGCCGATCTCGTGCACGCCGGTCCCGCGTACCCTCAGTTCGTGCACGCGGTAGGTGCCGTCGAAGAGCGCCTCGGAGGCGTCGGTCGAGCGCCGGACGAAAACCGCCAGACCTTTGTGTGCCTGGGGGACGTCGATGTCGACGCCTGCATCGTTATCGATGGTCTGGAAAAGTATCGAGCCGTCGGCGAGCAAGGTGGCCAGCGATTCCGGGTTGTCGTCAATCTCGACCAGGCCGCGCGAAGAGACGTCGTACTGGTGCGCGAAGGGGGACGAGCCGTCGACGACCAGCACGAACACGCCATTGCCGTCGGAGTTTGCGCCGCCGAATCGGTTGCGCCACTCGCCGTCGCTTTCGGCGATGAGGGCGTGGTAGCTGTAGCTTCCGACGAGGTCGCCGTCGTTCAGCCCGGAGCCTCGCGCGACGCTCACGTGGAGCGACCAGAAGCCTTCGGAGAAGCGCTCGTCCTGCGCGTTCGTGCGACGATCGGAGAATACGGCGATGGCTTCGTCGTCAAGGACCGACCCGGAGAACGGCGATTCCTCGACGCTGAACGTGTCGCCGACGCCTTCGAATTCCTCGAGGAGCAGCGGTGGGCCGCCCCGGTCCAGCACGCTCAGGATGGTTCCGGCGTCGTCATCGAATTCGCGGGAACCCGCAGCGACTTCGCCTTCGCCGGTCTCGAGCGCGAAGAGGTCGTGGACGGAGAAACGCCCTTCTTGCCCCCACGCGGCCCCACCAATAAGCGTGACACCCGCAATCAACCGCCACACTGACTCGGCAAGCGCAGACATAGCTTCCCCTTCAGCGCTGTCTCGGTCCCCAGCAAATTCTAGCAAGAAACATCCGACCGCACCAACGGGAACTCAACGCGCACGCGGGCGAATTCACTCCACCCGCAACCGTACTGACCCCTCCCGTCCCGCCACGACCTCAACCTCCCCAACTCCACGCCGCATACTCGCTATCATCGCTTCCTGATTATTCGTCAATCCTTCATCGAACACTAATGCCACCACCCGATACCGTCCCGGCTCCAACCCCTCCACCACAAAGGACCCGTCCCCCTTTACCTCCCCCGCGGAAACCATGCAACATGCGTTCAACTCTTGCCACACGGTTTGGTCCTGCCAATCGATGTCTTCGATATCCGAATCCCCCGTCAGCACCATCACACTCCCCCTCCAACCCGCGTCCATTCCGTCGACGAACCCGGTCAGGCGCAATCCCCCGGAAAAATCGAAATCCACCCGTTCGACGGCGCCGCTGCCAACTTGCACTCGGGCCACCCGGCTCAAATTGCGATCGCCCACTTGCGCACCCGCGTTGAGCGAAACTTGAACTTCTGAAAGCACCCCTTCGATCCTGTAGTACCCATTCGTATCCGATTGGCCGTTGGCATTTTCGTATCCGCCATCAGACGACTCGAATGCCGCATTAATCCACCCCTGCGAAACCGGCTGACCGTTAAACGTCAGATAGCCTTCAATCGTCGCGTCCGCAACAGGGAAATTGAAATCGACAGTCGTAACGAAGCCATCCCGCAGCACGACCTCTTTAGAGAGATTCCGACTGTACAATCCTGCAGCCCGATCCGCATTCAGCGTCGCCCCGACCGAAACGTCGCCCGGCGCAAGCCCGGACACGGAATACGAGCCATCGCTCTCCACGAGCGCGGACTGTCCCACGCCGTTTCTCGGGCTTACGTACACGCTCGTCATCACACCCGTCGGCACGCGGCCACCGACAAGCACTCTCCCCTCAACCCCCGCGCCCACCGGCAACACGATCTCCACTTGCGTCACGCTCGATGACCGCAACACCACTGTGGCCGACCCCGGCGCATAGTGCGCGTGATACGCGGAGATCGTCACCGTCTCTGGAGACAGGTTGCTCACCTCGAACCGTCCGTCGCGATCCGTCACTGCAATTGCCCCCTGCTCGCGCCGCCACTCGTCTGGGACATTGCCTTCAAACACCCGTGCCCCGAACACCGGGGCGCCCTTTGGACTCAACACGATCCCTTCGACCATCGCCGCGCGCTGCAGCCGCAATTCCACATCCGAGATCGTCTGATCCGCCACGCCCACAATCGGCTCGATAGTCCGCGCATAGCCCTCGGCGCGCGCATACAACGTGTTCGTTTTCGCCTCGATCCGCAGCGTAAATTCGCCGTTCTCGTTGTGAAACGTCTGCAATTGACCGTCAACGTTCTCAAGATTGTTCCGAAGCGTATGCTCGTCGTAGGGATACGACATGACTTGAAACTGATCGATCGGCTCGCCCGTCGCCGCATCCACCACGCGCCCCTCGAGCGTCCCGCGGCCGTCCATCGTAAAGTCCGCGTTTCGATCGCCCGTCGACGCGGTAAAGTTCGCGCTCGTGTACTGCGGGTGATCCAACTGCAGTTGAATCTGGCCCTCCGGCGCGTCCCGCAAAGTATATTGGCCGTCCGCTCCCGTGCGCGTGTTGAGCCAAGCCCCTTCTCGATCGTAGCCCTGAACGTTCACCCCCGCGATGCCTTCGTCGCGCGTATTGGTGATACGGCCCGCAATCGTCCCCGATTTTCCCGACACGGACAGCGCAAGGCGTATGCCCTCGATATGCTGGCCCGCTTTCACCGTGATCACTTCCAACGGCGCGCCGCCGCCGTAGGGTCCGCCGCGGTCCCGCGATGCGTACAAGCGATACTCCCCCTCCGTCAATCCGCCCAGCGTGAACGCTCCGGCGGCTTCTGAAGCCGTCGATCCGCCGCCAATCCAGTTTTCGCCCAAGCGTCCGTGCACGCCCGCTCCCACGAGCGGCTTGCCCTCGCCATCCACAATCGTCCCGCTGATCGAGGCTTCACCCACCATCACGATCTCGATTCCGGTCACGCTTTGGTCCGTAATGTTCACGGCCTCAATCGACTGCGGCGCGAGACCCTCATTGCTCGCCGACAGGAAAATCTCCTGCATCGGTTGAAAGCCCGTCAGCTCGAATCCCCCAAACGAATTCGACTCGGTATTCGAATACACATTGCCGCGCATCGATCGTCCATTGACGCGGGCGCCCTCGATACCGCTGCCTTCCGAATCGATGACACGCCCCGAGATCGTTATCCCTTTATCGAGTTCAAAATCGACGTTTTCGATCACCTGGCCCGGCTCAACCGAAAGGGTTTTCCGGGTCTCGTAGAAATTTCGATTCGAGAAGCCCGGGACTTCGCGCAACTGCACCTCATGCGAGCCCTTAGCCAACCCGCGCGCTTCAAACGTTCCATCGCGAGACGTCTGGGTTTGTTTTCCCCCCACGTAAACCTCAGCCCCGGCGATTCCCGTGCCACTTCCCTTCTCATACACCCGCCCGGCGACGATTGCCCCAGGCGTCACGATAAGCTTCACTCCGCTCGTCGTGCGCCCATCCTGAATCGTCACCTTCGGCGGATCCCCAACCGGCACGAGATCGGCATCGGTCACCGTCAACGGATACTCTCCCTCGCGCACGCCTTCAATCGTGAACGCCCCATCGACGTCCGATCGCATGACGTGACGATCCCGCGGATACTCTGACGTGACCTGCACCTCGATATTCGGCAAGCCCGTATCGGTCCGCTCATCAAGCACGATGCCCGACACGCTCCCGCCTTCGCCCAGTACAATGTTCAAATTGCTTAGGCCCGCCTCGAACCAATCCGTAACCGCCGACGCATAGCCGTCCGCCTTCGCGTACAATCGCCACTTCCCGGTCCAAAGCTGCGGAAACTCAAAACGCCCCCGCTCGTTCGTATACACCCGCGCCGACGTCGACCGGCTTGTGGACAGAATCTGTCCCGGGAAATGATCCGTCTCGTAGACATGTACTACCGCCCCCGCGATCCCTTCGCCCGCCGTATTCGTCACCATTCCGCTCGTCGGCAACGAATCCCACAGCTCGAGCACAATCTCCGCCTCGCGCCACCGCTCGCTCAGCGATGCCGTCCCGCTCTGTGCTCCAGACTTCGTCCTCGCCCGAGCCGCGTAACTGCCGTCCGGCAAGCGCTCGAACGCCGCCTTCCCGTCACTTCCCGACACGCCCGCCAGTCGCACGTGATCGTCCCCGGGCTCTTCATACTCCTCCCAATTCACCCGCTCGAGCATGACCTCCGCCCCCGCCACCTGACGCCCGTCGCGGTCCACCACGGCGACGGTAATCGTCCCGCTTCCCCTCACAGGATCGCTGTCCGAGTCCTCCCGCGCATCCGCCGCCCGCTCCGGCACATCGAACGGCAAAGACGCTTCGCGTGGTCCCGCCTCCACAGCGGCTTCATCCCGCGCGTCCGCGGCATGAGAGTCTTCGTAAGCTTCGATTCGCTTCGGCGCTTTATCGAGATCCCGTGCGATCCACCAAAATCCCGCGCCGACGATCAACGCCCCCGCAAGAATCGCCCCGGCTATCGCTCGAGAGTTCATCGCCCGATCCTCGCAATGGCCCAGCGTTACCCAAGAATCCCAACGAACTGCAGACTAAACGATATTGGATCAAACCGTCAATACACCCACGCAGAACTAGGGCAGAAGCCAGCGGGAAAACAGGTGTTCTCGTTTCAATTTGAAGCACTACTGTCCGGTTAAATACAGAATTCTGCTTTCGCGCGTACCCAAATCCTTTAAGATTGGCTCAAATTCTTGGCACAACGCTTGCCTTAGGGCCAGCATGTACGCACTCTCGGTCCAACCGAGGTCTGCGTAAAAATTCCATACGAGACGGGAGGGGAGGACCCGAAACAATGCGTTTCGACAAGCTTACGATTAAATCTCAGGATGCGGTATCCGAGGCGATGGACCATGCGTCGCAGCAGGGCAATCCGGATATCTCGACGCTCCATTTGTTGCGGGCGCTCGTCGGCCAGGAGCAAGGTGCCGTGCCCGCGATTCTGCAACGACTCGGGGTGCCTTCCCGCCAGGTGATCGGCGAGCTCGACCGGCGGTTGCAGGCGATGCCCAAGGTGTCCGGTCAGAACGGTGCGCCGGGACTGTCCAGCGCTTCGAACCGTGCGTTCGAAGAGGGCTGGAAGGTCGCGCAGGGTCTCAAGGATGAATACCTGAGCACGGAGCACATCCTGCTCGGGATTCTGAGCCTCGGCGGGTCGGACCCGGCGAAGGAAGTATTGACCCAGAACGGTGTCGACAAAGACGCCGTGATGAACGCGTTGAAAGACGTACGCGGCACCCAGCGCGTCACCGACCCCAACGCGGAGCAGACCTACGACGCGCTCGCGAAGTACACGCGCGACCTGACGCAACTCGCCCGGGCGGGCAAGCTCGACCCGGTCATCGGGCGCGACGAGGAAATTCGGCGCGAGATCCAGGTTTTGTCGCGTCGCACGAAGAATACCCCCGTGCTTATTGGCGAACCCGGAGTCGGCAAGACGGCCATCGCGGAGGGTCTCGCGCAGCGCATTGTCGCGGGTGACGTGCCGGAGGGTCTCAAAAACAAGCGCGTGGCGTCGTTGGACATGGGCGCGCTGGTCGCGGGGGCGAAATTCCGCGGCGAGTTCGAGGAACGCCTCAAGGCGGTGCTGCGCGAAATCGAGGAGGGCTCGGCGGACGTCGTGCTCTTCATCGACGAGTTGCACACGATTGTCGGCGCCGGTGCGGCCGAAGGCGCGATGGACGCCTCGAACATGCTCAAACCGGCGCTGGCGCGCGGCGAGTTGCATTGCATCGGCGCGACGACACTGAACGAGTACAAGAAGCACATCGAAAAGGACGCGGCGCTCGAGCGGCGGTTCCAGCCGGTGATGGTGGGCGAGCCGAACGTCGAGGACACGATTGCGATTTTGCGCGGGCTCAAGGAGCGCTACGAGATTCACCACGGCGTGCGCATTCAGGACAGCGCGCTCGTCGCGGCGGCAGTGCTCAGCAACCGATACATCGCGGACCGATTCCTGCCCGACAAAGCGATCGACCTGATCGACGAGGCGGCGTCGCGCGCGCGCATCGAGATTGAGAGCATGCCCTACGAAATCGACGTGCTCGACCGCCGGATTCGCCAGCTTGAGATCGAACATCTCGCGCTGAAAAAGGAAACGACGAAGAGCGGCCTGGAAATGCGCGAGGGCATCGAGCGCGAATCGGCCGAGCTGCGCGAACAACTAAGCGGGAAAAAGGCGCAGTGGCAGGCGGAAAAAGCCGTCGTGGATGAGATACGTGCGATCAACGCGGAAATTGATAATGCGAAACGCGAAGAAGAAATCGCCGAGCGCGCCGGAAACCTCGACAAGGTAGCCCAAATCCGTTACGGAACCATGTCGGAGTTACACAGCAAACTCGACGCGACCAAGCAGCGTCTTGACGAGGTGCAAAAAAACGGCAGCTATATTTCCGAGGAAGTGACCGAACAAAACATCGCGGCGATTGTATCTAAGTGGACGGGCGTACCCGTCGAGAAAATGATGGAAGGCGAGATGCACAAGCTGCAAAAGATGGAAGACGAGTTGCGGCAACGCGTTGTAGGCCAGGACCAAGGACTTAAGGTCGTGGCGGATGCGGTGCGCCGTGCCCGTGCGGGGTTGAAGGAACCGAACCGCCCCATCGGGTCATTCATATTTCTGGGACCGACCGGCGTCGGCAAAACCGAGCTGGCGCGGAGCCTCGCGGAATTGCTGTTTGACGACGAGAAAGCCATGGTACGCATAGATATGAGTGAGTACATGGAAAAACATTCGGTCGCGCGCCTCATTGGCGCGCCGCCGGGTTACGTCGGATACGAAGAAGGCGGACAGCTCACGGAAGTCATCCGGCGGCGGCCCTACAGCGTTATTTTGTTGGACGAAATAGAGAAAGCGCACGACGACGTTTTCGGTGTGCTGTTGCAAGTGCTCGACGACGGACGGCTGACGGACGGCCAAGGGCGCACGGTGGATTTCAAGAACGCCGTGATCATTATGACGAGCAACTTGGGCTCGGAAGTCTTCCAGCGCGGCGGCTCGGAGGAAGAGAACGAGCGGGCGATTATGGCGGCGTTGCAGCGCCAGTTCCGCCCAGAGTTCATCAACCGCATCGATGACATCGTGGTGTTTCATCCGCTGAAGCCGGAACACATCCGCGATATCGTGGAGATACAGGTGAAAAACCTGTCAAAAAGGCTAGCGGAAAAACACATCACAATTGAATTAACGGACGAGGCGCGCGACCTGCTCGCCAAGCGCGGGTTCGATCCCGTGTACGGCGCGAGGCCTTTGAAGCGCGTCATCCAGCGCTTGATTCTGGACCCGATGGCGATGGAAATCATCGCGGGAACAATTGGTGAGGATTCGATTGTTACCATTACAGCAGGCGAAGACGGACTCGAATTCAAGCCGAGACAGGCGCAAGCTGCCTGACGCCTCGAAGGCGGCTAGACCCCGAAGTAACAGTTGAATAGGTTTGACGGTAGTAAGGACAGCTTCCCGCTAGTGGGGCTGTTCCTGTAACCGGACACGGCGCGATCGTCGAGAACAAAACTGCCGCGGACGGTGTTTAACTCAGTAGCGGGGAATGAATCCTGCGAAAGAGTAGTTGAAGTAGGTACAGGGTAGTTGAAATAAGCACAGCAGAGTTGAAGCAAGTACAGTTGAATAAATTACGACGAGCAATCGTCTAAGAGGTTAAGCGAATCCCGTTTTTGCAGTGCCGCGCTGGTTAGCGTTCGCGCAGGCCGCGTGGCCGAGACTTTGGCGGGTTCGCGAAAAAGCTTGGCTGGGCTCCGTGCCCAGTCAACCGGGCCTCCGAGGCCGCGAGCAGCTCTCCTTCGGGAGACACTCGCCGCGATCGAGGTCCGTTGGATCAGGCCACATCTGGCACTGACCAGTTGCGGTCCTCCCACCCAAAGGACCGCACCCTCAACGGATTGGAGCATTCACCCCAATGACTCCAAATCCTTCCCTCCCAGGGGCCGGACGTTCACCCCAGCGTCCGGCCCCACTTTTATTTTGTTCGCTTCAACGATACTCTCTACCTCTCAAAAACTAGGGATGGATCTGTGCTGAAGCGATTGCTCAGGCGTTTTTCGCCACGAACAATTTATCGCGCGGCGATCCATTTCAGCGGCGAGACGTTGGGAAAGCCGTCGCTGCCGTATTTTTGCCCGGCCTGTCAACGACAGGTCTATCGCTGGTTGCCATTCCGGCGCGATGTGGGCTTGGCGCGGTTGCGCGTCGAGCCGGCGTTGCGGGTCTGTCCGCGTTGTGGCTCTTTAGAGCGCACTCGACACTTTGCGCTCTGGCTCGAACGGACTGGCCTGCTTCAGCGGATACCCCGGTTCCTGCATTTCGCGCCGGAACGCGGGTTGTCCCGGCGGATTCGCGCCACGTTGGGCGATCGATATGTGACGGCCGATTTGTTCATGCGCGGCGTCGATCGGCGCGAAGACCTGACGCGGCTGTCGTTTCCCGAAAACTCCTTCGATTTCATCTACTGCAGTAACGTCCTCGAACACATCCCGGACGATCGCGCCGCCATGCGCGAGCTGTACCGCGTCCTTGCGCCGGGCGGAACCGCGATTATTCAAGTACCCATCAAGGGCGACACGACATTCGAAGATCCCACGGTGACCGATCCCGTCGAACGGGCGAGGCGTTTCGGCCAGGCGGACCACGTTCGGTACTACGGCCGGGACATCCGTGGACGACTCGAGAGCGCGGGCTTTCGGGTCGAGGAATTCGAAATGTTGGAGATACTCGAACTTTCCGCGAGCGAATTGGATCGCATGAACCTTAAGACACGCGAGTTGATCCACCGTTGCGTAAAGAATCCCGCCCTTGAGAATTTCATGCAAAGCTGAAAGCCAGTCAGGTATATTCCGTCGCCGCGCGGGGTGAATCTGCGGGCCTTTGAATCCATTTCATGAAGGAGTTGTTTGCCTTGTCTTCATTTTTTCCGCCGCAACGCACTTTGATGGGGCCCGGGCCTTCGGATGTGCATCCGCGCGTTTTGGGTGCTATGGCTCGGCCTACGATTGGGCATTTGGATCCGGAGTTTATCCGGATGATGGATGAGATCAAGCAGCTTTTGCAGTATGCGTTTCAGACGACGAATCCGGGGACGTATCCGGTGTCGGCGCCGGGGTCGGCTGGGATGGAGTGTTGTTTCGTCAATCTGGTTGAGCCGGGAGAGAAGGTGATTGTTTGTCAGAACGGGGTGTTTGGCGGGCGGATGAAGGAGAACGTCGAGCGTTGCGGCGGCGTGGCGGCGATGGTCGAGGATGCGTGGGGTAGTCCCGTCGACCCGAACAAGGTCGAGGCCGCGCTGAAGGTGCACTCAGATGCGAAGGTGCTCGCGTTTGTGCAGGCGGAGACTTCGACGGGGGCGTTGTCGGACGCGCGGGGGTTGACGAAACTTGGGCATGACTACGGTTGCTTGGTGATTGTCGATGCGGTGACGGCGTTGGGCGGCGTTGAGTTGCGTGTGGACGACTGGGGCATCGACGCGATTTACAGCGGGACGCAGAAGTGTCTGTCGTGCGTGCCGGGGTTGTCGCCGGTGAGTTTTGGCGAGCGGGCGGTGGCGAAGGTGAAGGCGCGGAAGACGAAGGTGCAATCGTGGTTTCTCGACTTGAATCTCGTGATGGGATATTGGGGCGGGGATGCGAAGCGGGCCTATCATCACACCGCGCCCATTAACACGCTGTACGCGCTGCATGAATCGCTGGTGATGTTGCAGGAAGAAGGCCTCGAGAACGCGTGGGCGCGGCACCGGAAGAATCACGAGGCGTTGCGGGCGGGGTTCGAGGCGATGGGCCTGCGATTCGTCGTCGATGCTGCGCATCGTCTGCCGCAACTAAACGCGGTGAGCGTGCCGGCGGGGGTCGATGAGGCGAAGGTGCGCGCGCAACTCCTGACCGAGTACGGCCTGGAAATCGGCGCGGGGCTCGGCGCGATGGCGGGGAAGATTTGGCGCATCGGGCTGATGGGGCAGACGTCGTGCCCGAAAAATGTATTGCTGTGTTTGTCGGCGATGGAGAACGTGCTCGGGGAGATGAAGGCGCCGATTACGCGCGGGGAGAGCGTGCTCGCCGCGAAGAAGGTGCTCGGCCTCTAGAGCCATTCACGTTTGAGTTGCTGTGTTTGCAAACGGGACTGCGGTCCATGTCATTCCCGCGCAGGCGGGAATCTCTCCACTCTACGCGGCTCTCCGAGACTCGCGAGAGATTCCCGCC